>CAITYU010000355.1 GCA_903896675.1 uncultured Planctomycetaceae bacterium | reverse complement strand
CGAAAGAAGCTTTGAACGGTGATGCGGGCTGCTTCGCCGGTGGCCGCGGTGATTGGCACCATTTCCTTGGCTTCGATGGCCTGGTGCAGGCCGTCCTGCCATTTTCGTCCATCCATGACTCGTCCGGTGCCTTCGTCCACGATGACGACTTTGTTATCGACGATGACATAGTCGCGGTCGCGTTCGAAGGCATGTTTGGCGGTGAGTGCTTTTTCGACCTGTGAGTAGATGCGTTCGGTATCGATGGAACTGAGCAGGGAAGGTTTGGACATCAGGACCAGTTTGCGGCAGCCGGCATCGGTGAGCCATGCATTGCGGCGTTCGGGTTCGTAGACGTAATCGGTGCGTGGCTGCAGCTGGTGTGCGGCCCGATTGGACCAGCGGAACAGATTGACGGTTGCCGGATCATTGGGTTGTGTCAGTCCGATGATCAGAGGAGTGCGGGCTTCATCGATGAGAATACTGTCTGCTTCGTCGATGAGGGCAAAGTGATGACCGCGCTGTACGGGTTCTTCGGAGCCGTGGAGGGTGCGGAGAAAGCGGCGGACGCTGGGGGAGCCATCTTCCTGAGTGGCACCTTTTCGCAGCCGATCGCGGAGAAAATCGAAGCCCATTTCCTTGGATGTGCCGTAGGTGATGTCGGCGGCGTAGTTCTGGCGGCGTTCATCGGCTTCCATTTTTTCGAGGATTTTGCCGACGGTCAGTCCGAGTCGTTCGTAGACGGGGCCCATGATTTTGCAGTCGCGTCCGGCGAGGTAGTCGTTGACTGTGACGACATGGCAGCCCTGTCCGGGCAGTGAGCGGAGGAAGGCGGGCATGGTGGCGGTGAGTGTTTTGCCTTCGCCGGTCTGCATTTCGGCGATGTGCCCTTCGAACATGGCGATGGCCCCCATGATCTGCACGGGGAAGTGTCGCATGTTCAGCGTGCGAGCGGCGGATTCGCGGACGAGTGCGTAGGCTTCGGGGAGCAGCTGGTCGAGTGGAGTGCCGGCGCGGGCTTCCCAGCGGACTTTGCGAGCCATGGCGAGCAGTTCATCGTCGCTGATGGTTGTGAGGCGATCGCTGCGCTGGATGATGTCGTCCGCCATGGCCCGCCAGCGTGAACGACGGGCGACCTGCGGGATGAACCCTGAGCGAAATGCGTGATAGAGTCGGCTGGAAAAACTCATCGCACACCAGTTTCCATGAGTCCCTGCGGGGCATTCTGCAGCCTCCGAATACCGGCTGCCTGTGGCGGTCAGTATACCGTGGGGAGCGGAAAACGGACAGATCCGCCGGCTCTGTGACCGGTTTCGACGGCGGGTGTGTGTCGTGGTGTGCATTTGCAGCGGCAGAATTCGCCGAAAATCCCGGTTTTCCCGCAAACAAATTGCCCGAGGCGACCTGAGGCGGCTCGGTTGGCGAATTGGCAGCGGATCGTTATTTTCGGAGGCAGGGTGGAACGGTAATGTTCCGCAGGCCGTTTTCCGGTCTCGTGCAGTTCGACAATTCATCAGTCAGATCCATCGACATGACCGCAGTCTCTGAAGTGTTTCAAACCACGGTTGCTCAATCCCGTATGGCTTTCATGCCATTTGTGACGGCCGGTGATCCGGATACGGAAACCACCGCGGCAGTGCTGCTGGCGCTGCGGGATGCGCAGGTGGATCTGGTGGAGCTGGGTTTCCCGTACAGTGATCCGATTGCGGACGGCCCGGTGATTCAGGCGTCGTATACTCGGGCGCTGCTCAACGGGATTACCGTTGAGAAGATCTTTGCGATGATGACGGGGCTGAAGGGTGCGGGTCTGCCTCCGGTGCTGGCGATGGTGTCCTTTGCCATCATTTTTCGGCATGGGAATTCGCGTTTCATTCGGGAGGCGGCGGAAGCGGGTTTCAGTGGCCTGATTATTCCTGATCTGCCGGCGGATGAGGCCGAGGAGATTCTGGCGGCCGCGCAGGCGTCCGGTCTGGATCTGGTGCAACTGATTGCTCCCACCACAACGGCTCGTCGGACCAGTCAGATTCTGGAGGCATCGACGGGATTTCTGTACTGCATTTCGGTGGCTGGCACCACGGGTGTGCGTCGTGATCTGCCGCCGGAGCTGCTGGATCAGCTCCGCAGCTTAAGGACTCAGTCACGGTTGCCGCTGGCGGTAGGGTTTGGGATCAGCGGTCCCGAGCACGTGGCGAATCTGGATTCTGTGGCGGACGGTGTGATTGTGGGTTCGGCGATGGTGCGTCGTATTGCCGAGTCGGGCAGTCCTGCAGCGGCGGCCAGTGTCGCGGGCCAGTTTGCGCGTGAAATGGCAGCGGCGGCTGCGGCGGCGAAACCGTCGCTGCGGTGATGAGGCTGGGGCTGAATCTTCGCGGCAACTGCCGAGTCGGCCGGGAATTTCCTCTGCGGCGTCACTGGATGTTGAAGCGTGCGAGGAGCGGGCGATGGTCGGAGGCCACCTGTTCCGGCAGAACAGCCACGTGGTTGACGGCGATCCTGTCCGTTTCGGCTTCATACAGAATGTAGTCGATCTGCCGAGTCGGCTGGCCGACAGGAAATGTTGCCAGTGGTGCCGTGCCTGCGACTGCCCGTTTCAGGATCTTTTCGAGAGCCTGTACGGGCGGCGAGTCCGGCACAGCGTTCAGGTCGCCGGCCACGAAGACAGGCAGCGGACTGGTGTCGAGGAAGTTCTGGCAGAGCCGTGCCAGTTCGTGCGCCTGCTCAAGGCGAAACCCGGGGTTGTTGTGATGCAGGTGTGTGGTGATCAGTCGCAAGGGACGCGCAGGATGCTGTACGATGGCTGAGCCGGCGATACGACGTTCTCTGTCTGGTCTGCCGGGCAGCCAGTGGACTGTGCCGTCCGCAAGTGGCCAGCGTGCCAGCAGAGCCTGGCCGTATTGTCCGCCCTCAAAGTCCAGTTGGTGTGCGAACCAGCCATGCAACCCGGTCAATTTCGCCAGTTCGGCGGTCTGGTCTGTACCTCCGCTGCGGGTGGTTTTCTGATCGACTTCCTGCAGTGCCACGACGTCGGCTGCTGACGAACGGATGATCGCAGCCTGCCTTTCGAGGTTGATCAGATCATCGATGCCCCGACCATGATGGATGTTCCAGCACAGGACCCTGAGCTGAATGGGGCTGACGGGGGGCGGGATCCGGGGTTGCTGCACCGGTTTGTCATGGTCCGTCGCCAGAACAGGCGTGACCAGTGACGACGCGAGGAATGAACGGAGTACGGAACGCCGACTAATCAAGGTTGATGGCAATGGCATCAGTGCCGGACTCCGGGACTTCCACAGTAATTCCGGATGTTTCCGGATTGGCATACTTGTCGGGGATTTTGATGGTTGGCGGGGGTGGCGGGGTGAACTCCATCACTCCCTGTCCGGGATCGGTGGAGGGAGGACCGATCCAGGTGACGGCAACGCGGTGCGTGCCCGCGGGGGCTCCGTCACCGGGCTGATTGGTACCGAGTACGAACTTACCGGCGGCATCCACCATGCCGGCGGCAGGGCGACCGTTCTGCGGGAACAGCATCACCTGATAGTGTTCGAGCGGCTGGCCCCTGAACGTGAGCGTTCCCGATGCAGCCACCACGGGCACCGTTTCGGCGACAGGACCGTTGTTGCCGCCGCAACCGGAGGCGGTCAGCAGCGGCACAAGCAGACAGGCAAACAGACGCAACCGGTGCCAGTGCCGAGAGGCCTGAGGTTTGCAGGCCTGATGAACTGAGACCTTCATGAATTCAGAATTCACCGTTCACCTCTCCTCCCTGCATCGAACCGACGCGACTCCAGACTCCGCGATCCACATTTTCACTGACGAATCTGACAGAGCCGTCGGCGAGGCAGATCTGGGCACCGCCGGTATGGTAGCTGCGAGCGGCAATGTGGGCCTGCCAGAGTGCCGAGGTGATACAGTCACGGTTGCGCGCATTGGGAGGCAGTGTGTGGTTGTAGTATGTGGCGACCGTCAGTCCGCGATAGTACTGCAGCCCGCGGTATGCCCACGCATTCACTGCTCGATTTTCACAGGCTGCCGGTGGAAACAGTTGAGCAGCCCCGGTCCAGGGGCCTGTGGCATTGGTGGCGACGTTGAAGTCCTGCGGGTGTCCTGCAGGCAGAATCAGGAATGACGTCGTATTATTGGGGCCTTTGCGAATTTCCCCGAAGATCGCGGTGTTGCTGGTACCGTCGGTGATGTCAGCAATTCGCGTTCGGGAATTGCGTGAGAAGATGCCGTGCAGTGGTGACAGCGGGACTGTGGCTCCGGAAACCACATATCCCGCGTGGTCTGAGTGTGAACCCATGCACTGCATGTAATTCGCACTGGCAGCATCAATCACATTGGCCACTCGATAACGATTGAGTCCGGGATCGGATGGGCAGTGATACGAGGGGATGAACTGGATGCGGGCCTGCGTATTGTTTGCATTGCCGTTGACCTGGAAACTGAAGTTGAAGAGGGCGTAGTTGTTGCCTGCTTCCAGAAACGGCAGGATGTAGGCATGAACGGAGGCCTGCGGAATGTCGCCACTGCCGCGATTGACAGAGCAGTCACCCATTGGAAAAGTGCTGTGTGTGGATTCGTAGTTGTGCAGAGCGAGTCCGATCTGTTTGAGATTGTTTTTGCACTGAGTTCTGCGGGCGGCTTCGCGGGCCTGCTGCACGGCGGGGAGCAGCAAAGCCACAAGGATTGCAATGATGGCGATCACAACGAGCAGTTCGATGAGGGTGAACGCGCGAGGTTTTAACGGGGGGCAGGGTCGCGTAAGAACTGGTGCAGCAGGCAGGAAGTCCATGATTCAGGGCCTGTAAATGAGTCGTGATGACGTTCGGTGACAGACCTGCCGATTATCATGCCGTGTCAGAATTCAGCCAGCGTAATTGACTGCTGTTAACACAAAAGACACATGAAATGACAGCGTTTCCGGCGGGCGCAGCGGTGAACGCCCGTTGGCTTTTATTCAGGCCATACCGGCGAATTTTCGGCCGGTCCAGAAGATTCCCAGCAGCAGGATGATGAGTCCGCCCCAGAGCGGGTGGCTCCAGATTCGCAGTGGCACAATGACGGGCTCGGGGTCGGGCATGGTGGCCAGTTTCTGTACGAGCTGCTGGACGGAGGCGACGTCGGTGGATTCTGCCAGTGTCATTCGGGAGATTTCACGCAGTACGTCCGGTCGGGCGGGCTGACCGACCTGTTCGCGTTCCTGTCCGAGGACCGACATGCGCATTTCCAGTCTGGCACCGGTCTCGGCGCAGGCTGCTTTCAGCAGATACTGTCCGCCTTCCCGGGGTACGAAATCTCCGGTGAACAGTCCCCAGGAATCCTGTCCGGCGGGAGCGAGTCTGACGGTTTCGGTGGTGCCACCGGGGGCGACTGCCTGGACGGTGACTGAGCCTGCCCGGAGTGGTTCACCGGCGGCCGTCATGACGTTGGCATTGAGTGTGACGGCACTGCCGGCCTCGGGGCGATCGGGTGAGAAGAACAGTCGCATGGATTCTCCCTGCGACATGTTTCGCTGGTAGGCCATCCAGCGGACGACCTGTCCCCAGAAGCGGTAGTGGTACAGGTCTTCAACGCCTTTGCGCCAGCGCCAGGCACCGTCACTGCCCATGTAGAGCACTTTGCCTGTGCCTGAAGTGCGCGCAGCAATCAGGGGGACGCGGCCAAAGGCTGTGGATTCGGAATCGTGAGTGGCAAGTACCTGGGCACCGGCTCGAGCGCGTTCCGCAGCGGCATACCAGTAAAACCCGGGCAGGCCGTTCCAGATTTTTTCGTTTTCGACGTCGTCAGCTTCCAGTCGTGTGAGCAGGCTGCGTCGTCCGGCTTCCGTGAGTGCAAACCGGCCGGGGCGAGCGGTCCCGCGTCCGCGTGGCACGGCGGCATTCAGAACCACCGGCAGCAGTTCATCCAGTTCCGTATTGGCCAGCGATGCCTGATTGCCCTGGATCCCCGGCAGGAAAACCAGTCCTCCGGCCTGATTGCGGACCAGTTGTTTCAGGCTGGTGCACTGCTGTGCTGTCAGGCCGCGTGGTCCCAGTCCGACGTCGCCGAGAAACACGACATCGTATTCGAACAGTTGAGCATCTTCGGGGAAGGCGGCGAGGTAGCCTCGACCGCCGCCGTTTTCCTGCAGATCGGGATGCAGCAGCAGGCAGCTCACATCCACTCCGGGGTCACGTTCCAACGCGTTTCGCAGGTAGCGATATTCCCAGCGCGGGAGGGATTCCACGATCAGCACCTTCAGTTCTTCTTCGCGAACGGCGATGGGAATGGTGAGCTGATTATTGTCCTGCCGAATTTCCACGTCATTGACGGGAATCTGCAGTGAGAGGGAATATTCGCCGGTGACTGTCGGTTTCCATTCGAGTGCATCCTGGATTTGTCCCATGCCGGGGACGCTGACCAGCCGTGTGACGGGTTCACCCTGGGTGCCGGTCAGTGTGACTGCGATGCTGGTGTCTGCCGGTAACCAACTGGTGATGCGGAAGGGAATTCGCAGGGCTTTGCCGACGACGGCGAATGTGGGGGCGTCGGTGGCGGAGAGCACGAGGTCCGGCAGTCGTTTTTCGCTGCCGACCGGGATGGTGTAGACGGGGACACCTCGGACGCGAAGTTGTGAGGCTGCCGTGGCGGGGGCTTCACCGGTATTCCAGTCGCCGTCTGAGATGACGACCAGTCCGCGCAGTCCGGCGTGTCGTTCGGCCGCGGCTGCCAGTGCGGACTGCAGATCGGTACCGCGAGCACCGGTAGGTTCGGGGGAGGAAAATGGTTCGAAGAGCACCTGCATCTTCTGAGTTACGGGCTGCCAGACTTCCGGACGGATGAGCTGATCGGCGGTCTGCTGTCGCGTGACAACACCTGAGTCTGTGGTGGCATCCTGCGTCTGCATACTGCCGGAGACATCGTGGAGGATGACCAGTCGAGGCTGCTCGGTGGGTACGATTTGGCGGGGGATTTCAGGCTGGTTGAGGGTGATCAGGACCAGCACGATCAGGATGAACCGCAGCAGTTCCAGCAGGGTCATGGACCGCGTTCGTCCGCCACGCCGCCAACTGATGAGGCAGCAGGCCGCACCGGCCAGCAGTACCAGCAGCGAAACAGTCAGCGAAGCCGGAGTCCAGAGGAAGGTCATGGAACCTGCAGTCATTGGGGGCCGGAGGCGTGGGCAAATCAGTCACCGGGCGAACTACCGGCTGTCGCTATTCTGACGTGAAATGCCCCTCGGACGCAAACGTTTTGCGGCGGCAGAGGAGTTTATTCGTGACAGCTTGTGGTGCCGCAGCCGCCGCAACCGGTCGGCAGCTGACCGGCGCGTCCGGCGTTCCATGGCAGTCGGGCGAAGATTCGCACGAGAAATCGTGAGTTCTTCCATGCGGCCCATGCCAGAGCAGCTCCGGTCAGTCCGGGCAGCAGCAGGCACCACGGCTGCCAGACGGATGCGATGGTGCCGGCGCAGGTCAGAAGTCCGGTGGCCAGTCGAATCTGGCGGTCGATGGAGATTGGACGTCGCAACCCGCGATTGACGGGCAGTCCGGCTGCCTGCCATGCCTGCGTGCCGCCGTCGATGGAGACAACATTTGTGAAACCGGCTTTTTCGAACAGGCCACAGGCGATGGTGGAGCGATTGCCGGAGCGGCAGATGATGTACAGCGGTTCGCTGGCCCGCGGGCCACGAGACTCCATGATGGCCCCGGGGTTGAGTCCATCCAGCGGCATCAGCAGTGCGCCCACGGCATGCACCTGGTAGAACTCATCCGGCGAGCGGACATCGATCAGATCGAAGCCGCCCTGGCGGCTGATCGGAGCGAACTGTTCGACTGTGATGCGGGCGGGCACGGCTGGTCCGATCTGGTCAGATCATAAAGTCGGTGGAACGTCCAAGAATACGGTCAATCAGATCCTGCGGGAAATCCACGGCGGGCGCCCGCTGCGGATCAAGATCCGTGGGATTGATTCCGCAGTAAACACTCCATGGCCCCAGATGTCTCCAGCGACCTGCCCGCTTGGGTTCCCCGGGCAGCACCGGTGTTGTGCAGCGATTGCAGCCGATGGTGGAATACCCCTGTTTGTGCAGAGGATTCAGGATGACATTGTGGGTGTGGATGTAGGCATCCAGTTGTTCGTCGTCGAAATTTGCGAGCACATTGATTCGCAGCAGGTTGAGGCGAGTGTCGACAGCGAGGATCGGGCAGGAGCCGCGGCGACCGCCGTCTGCTCGACGCAGACTGCCGATCATGGCATCGTACTGTCCGCGAACTTTGTCGAGCGGCTCATTTTTGCGGAGTTCACAGCACTGCTTTTGTCCTTCCGGTGTCAGGTACAGGATGCCCAGTTGTTCGGTCTGCTGCTGCATGGTGAGTGCGGGTGTCAGAGTGTGGATGGTCAGTCCATACTGTTGGGCCAGTCGATCACGGGTGTCGAGGGTTTCCTGGAACAGGACGCCGGTGTCGACGAAGACGACGGGCATCGGTACGGGGACGGAATGGAGCATGTGGCAGACGACGTTGCCGGCTTCCTGCATGGAGGTGAGTGCCGCGATGCGGTCACCGAAGATGTCCCGCGCCCAGAGCAGGAGTTCCTGCGGAGTGCGGTCGTCAAAGGTTCGGTTCAATTCGGCCAGATCGGCCTGGCTCAGTCGCGCCATCGCGGGAATTCTCCACAGGTTACTGCGTGTGCAGTTTGCATTCGGTTCGTGGGCTGGGGCGTCGGACGCGGTGGTGGATTTCCCCAGTCTGGCCACGTCTGTCGCACCCGGATTTGAGTAAAAACACTGGATATTTGGCATTTTTGAGGTGTCAAGGAAAATCCAGTCAAAATCATAGCGGGAAGACAATTCTGGAAAAAGTCCGGTCGGCGGATGTTGCCGGATTCCCATGCGGGTCGATAGTATTCCGGAATTCGGTCATGTTTTCCCACCTCTGGTCACGTCCTTCCTCAGGAGCCCCTGCCATGCTGGATCTGGTTTTCGGACGTTCGCGTACGAACTGCGAGGGTACGTCGCGTCGCGATTTTCTCCGCATTGGTGGTTTGGGTCTGTCGTCGGTTTCGCTCGGCACGCTGCTGCAGCAAAAATCTCTGGCGGCCGAACAAGGGCAGCGTACCAGCGACAAATCGGTGATCTGGCTGTGGCTCAGTGGTGGTCCGACGCATGTTGAGACTTTTGATCCGAAGATGACGGCACCTGCTGAATACCGTTCGGTGACGGGGGAGGTGCAGACCAATCTGCCTGGTGTCACGCTGGGGGGGAACTTTCAGAAGATGGCGCAGGTGGCGGATCGGATGGCTTTTGTCCGATCGTTTGCGCACACCAACAGTGGTCACTCGGGTGGAACTCACTATGTGATGACGGGGTACGACCATCGTCTGGCGGACAACGGCGCCAATCCGAACCGTCCGTTTCTGGGGTCGATTGTGTCCCGTATTCGCGGCACGAATCATCCGAACACGGGCATTCCGACGTACGTGCGGCTGGGTGGTATTTACGCTGACGGTCCGGCGTTTCTGGGCACGGCATTCGGTCCGTTTGATCCTGCTGGTGAAGCGCGTCGGAACATGTCACTGACTGTTGACCAGAACCGGCTCAGCAACCGTCGTTCGATGCTGGACGGCATTGACACGGTGCGTCGGGACATTGACCGGAAGGGTCTGATGGAAGGTTTGGATTCCTTTGAAGAGCAGGCCTTCAATCTGATTCTCAGCCGTTCGCAGCAGGCGTTTGACATGAAGTTTGAGGATCCGCGAGTGGTGGATCGTTATGGTCGAGGCCTGGGCGAGCAGTTGCTGCTGGCCCGTCGTCTGTGTGAAGCGGGCTGTGGATTTGTGACGGTCAACTACGGTGGCTGGGACATGCACGGCAACATCAAGCAGGAGATGGACCGTCGTGGTCCCGAGGTGGACACTGCAGTGTCGGCGCTGGTGGAGGATCTGGATCAGCGTGGGATGCTGGAGAACGTGCTGCTGGTGATCAGCGGTGAGTTCGGACGGACTCCGAAGATCAACGGCAGTGGCGGTCGCGACCACTGGGCTCCGCTGAGTACTCTGGCTTTTGCCGGTGGCGGTCTGAAGATGGGTCAGGTGGTGGGGGAATCTGCCGAGAAGGTGGATGTTCCGAAGACCACCCCGATTACTCCGCAGGACCTGATGGCGACGGTGTTTGACGTGCTGGGCTTCGACAAGCGGATTCAGTTCACGAATCAGTCCGGGCGTCCGACGTACATGATTGAGACTGGTCGTCCGATTGAGGAGCTGGTCTGACGGCAGTTGTCAAACTGTGCGTGAGTGGCTGAAACTGACAGGCCGCGGCAGACAGTGCCGCGGCTTGTTTTTTTGTGGGGAGCCGGAGGGGGGATGCCGCGACGGCGGATCAGGCGGTGGGGGATCGTTTGAGCCGAATCGTCTGGACGCGGTCGGGGCCGACGGAAATGAATTCCACGGGGCGTCCGATGATCTGTTCGATGGTGCGGCAGTACTGTTGGGCGTTGTGTGGGAGGGCGTCGAAGTCTGTGATTCCGGTGATATCTTCCTGCCAGCCTGGCAGGGTGCGGAGGACTGGTTTGGCTGCGGCGAGATCTTCGCAGCTGGAGGGCAGGCTGGTGGTGATCTGCCCATTGATCTCGTAGGCTTCGCAGATGCTGAGTTCCGGGAACCCGCTGAGGACATCGAGCAGAGCGATGGTGATGGTGTCAACGCCACTGATGCGGGCGCTGTAGCGGGTTGCGACGGCATCGAACCAGCCGCAGCGGCGGGGGCGACCTGTTACGGTACCGAATTCGTTGCCGGCGATGCGGATGCGATTTCCGATGTCGTTATTGAGTTCGGAGGGGAATGGTCCTCCGCCGACACGGGTGGTGTAGGCTTTGGCGACGCCGATCATGCGGACGATGGCGCGTTCCGGGATGCCGCTGCCACTGTGAATACCGCAGCCGGAGCTGTTGGAGGAGGTGACGTAGGGGAAGGTGCCGTGATCGACGTCGAGCAGGCTGCCCTGAGCCCCTTCGAACAGGATCCATTTGCCGTGATCGAGAGAGTCGAGGAGGTAGGAGGTGGTATCGGCGACGAGTGGTTGGATGCGTGCTGCGGCGGCCGAGTATTCGGCGATGATCTGATCGGCATCCATTTGAGGGCACTCGGGATCGAGTGCATTGAGGATTCTTTGTTTGAAGGGGACAATTTCGCGGACTTTGGTGGCGAAGGTTTGTTTGCGGATGAGGTCACCGACGCGGATGGCGTGTGAGCGTCCGACTTTTTCGCGGTAGCAGGTGCCGAT
The DNA here is from genome assembly GCA_903896675.1 of uncultured Planctomycetaceae bacterium. Lineage (GTDB taxonomy): Bacteria > Planctomycetota > Planctomycetia > Planctomycetales > Planctomycetaceae > SXXK01. The sequence continues at coordinate 14,084 of CAITYU010000355.1, read as the reverse complement.
TCCGCGCATGGTGGTGCCGATGGCGGCGGCCCCGCGGGATTTTTCGAGTGCTGCTTCTTCCAGCAGGTGCCACGGGCAGATGACGTGGGCGCGGTCGCTGACCATGAGGCGGGATTCGCAGTTTTGTCCGCCGGTGGCCAGTCCGTCGAGTTCTTTCAGGAGGGCGAGCGGGTTGACGACGACGCCGGGAGCGATGACGGAGGTGATGTGTGGCTGGAGGATGCCGGTGGGGAGCAGGCTGAGTTTGTAGGTGCGTCCATCGAAGCGGACGGTGTGTCCGGCATTGTTACCGCCCTGGTAACGGACGACGATTTGGTGGCTTTCTGTCAGGATATCGACGATTTTGCCTTTGGCTTCGTCGCCCCACTGCAGACCAATCACGGAAGTTGCCGGCACTGATAATACTCGCTGTTGCGCGTCTGAACAGAATCCCGGGCCGGACGTGCTGGCCCGGGTGACGGGCCGGAATTGTACTGTGGCGGGCGGAATTCCCAACTGCAGAGGGCGGAATTCGCGGCGAAGGGGAAAAAGTCGTACGGTTGGGTCTGCCGCGGGGCTGTGCGGGCTCGGGGGGTTCTGGTAGATTCTGCGGAAGTTTTCGCAGGGTGGGGGGACGTGGTGTGAGTTTTTTGGGGGATCTGAGCGGTGGCAGCGGGGTGTGGGTATGCCGGCCAGTGAAGCGGATCGACAGCTTGTGTCGCGGATTCGAGCGGGCGAGGCGGACGCGTGGCAGCAGTGCATCGATGTCTACGAGGGGCGGCTGCTGGCATTTGCGAGGGCGCGACTGCACGATCGTTCTGTGGCCGAGGACATTGTGCAGGAGACGCTGCTGGGTTTTTTGAAGGCGTTGCCGAACTATGACGAGAGGACTCCGCTGGAATCGTGGTTATTTTCCATTGCTTCTCACAAGCTGGTGGATGCATTGCGGCGATCGGGGCGTCGTCCGGTCATGCCGTTACTGACGTCGGAGTCGAAGGACGGTGCGGTGCGGGATCTGACGGGTCCGGGTCGTGCGGCGTCCAGTATTATGCGGAGCAGTGAGCGTGCGCGGGCGGAGTCCGGTGTGATTGAGGCTGAGCTGCGGTCGTTGCTGGGCGAGTTTCGGCGGACGGGTGCGTGGGAGCGTCTGAAGTGTGTGGAATTGATTTTTGTGCTGGGTTGGGCGAACAAGGACGTGGCTCGGCGGCTGAATCTGACGGAGCTGGCGGTGGCGAATCACAAGTATTTTGTGGTGCAGAAGCTGCGTGAGGCGGGTCGATCGGCGCGGGTGAGCAATGAGTTGCTGAGTGCTCCGGAGCTGGACTGAGAGTCGGCAGTTGGCGGTCCCCTGAGAAAACTGGGAAATCCCCCGCTTTTGCTGCTGGAAACCGAGTCGTCCTGGGTACCACGTTCGGTGCGAATCTGATAGAATTGAGTTTGGCAATCTGCAGGTTGGCAGGCGGGTCTTGTCCGGGAGCCGGATCCCGGTGGCAGTCTGGATGCTGATCTGGAACTCAACGGGGAATCAAACATGCAATTGACGTGCAATCGTGCACAGTTTGCAGCGGCGTTTGCGGTCGCTGCTTCGGCTGTCCCTTCGCGGACTCCGCGGGACGTGCTGAAGAACGTGCTGCTGATCGTCAGTGGTGCTGGTACCGAGCTGGTGGGTACGGATCAGGAGACGGGTCTGCGGTACCGTGTGAACGGTGTGGAGACGAATTCTGAGGGCGAGGTGTTGTTGCCGACTCAGAAGCTGGCTGCCATTCTGCGTGAGCTGCAGTGTGAGACATTTGAGCTGCAGGTGGATGATCGAACGATCGTGCTGAAGGCTGGTGGTTCGCGGTTTCGTCTGACTTCCGAGGATCCTCGCGAGTTTCCTCCGGTGCCGCGTTTTTCTGAGGACAGTTTTTTCCGGGTTTCGGCTCCGGTGCTGCGGCAGATGATTCGCAGGACATCGTTTGCGACGGACACCGAGAGTACCCGGTATGCTCTGGGGGGTCTGTTGCTGGAGTTTTCCGAGGGCTTATTGACTCTGGCGGCGACGGACAGTCGTCGGCTGGCGGTGTCGAATGCGATTTGTGAGCCGCAGGGTGATCCTCAGGTTCCGACTCGCACGACCGTGGTGCCGACGAAGGCGATGGGTCTGCTGGAGCGCAGTATTGATTCTGAGGCGGACTTTGTGGACATCGTGGTGCATGACAACGATGTGCTGATGCGTGCTGGAGCGTGTACGGTCAGCAGTCGGCTGGTGGAGGGCCGATTTCCTCGTTACCGTGACGTGATCCCTCCGAATGGCAGTGTGAACATACCATTGTCAGCGGGACTGTTTTATTCAGCGGTCCGGCAGGCTCAGATTGTCACCGACGAAGAGACTCGCGGGGTCGACTTCCAGTTTACTCGCCAGTTGCTGACGCTCAGCAGTGCAGCCAGTGCCGTGGGTGATTCGCGGATTGAGTTGCCGATTGAGTACGAGTACGACGATCTGCAGATCACGTTTGATCCGAAGTATGTGGCGGAGTTTCTGCGGGTTTTGAATCCGGAGACGCTGGTGGATCTGCAGTTGACGGACGGTGACACAGCGGCGGTTTTCCGAGTTGAGGATTCGTACACATATGTGGTGATGCCGCTGACTCAGGATCGCTGATGGGGTGGCGGAGTATGGCTGAGATTCCTGAGATTCCGAGGGGGCTGCCGGGTTCGCTGGGTCAGGCGGTGTTTCGTCTGATTCGCGAGCGGGGTTTGGTGGGTCGCTCCGAAACGGATGCTCTGGATGCTGAGTGGAAGGCTGTGGTGGGGCCGGAGGTTGGTCGGCGCAGTGCAGCGAGGAAGATCAAGGATGGGATTCTGGAAGTGGCGGTCACGAACAGTGCCGTACTGCAGGAGCTGCGAGGTTTTCTGCATGAGGCGGTGTTGCAGCAGTTGCAGCAGCGGCTGCCGAATTCCGGAATTCGGGGTATCAGGTATAAACGAGTCCGATAGTGTCAGGTGGACGTGTCAGCGGGTGAGGCCGGGCAGTCTGTCGGGCGCAGTGGCTAATGGAAGAAAGCAGAATCGTGACTTCGACTTCAGAGTCGTCAGAACAACCGTCAGCAGTGTCTTCAGAGGGTGCAGCGGCAGCGGGTGCGGCATCTGTGGCGGAAGCAGCCGTGGCTGCGGCCGCTCAGGCCACATACGGTGCGGATGAGATTCAGCATCTGAAGGGTGTGGAGGGCATCCGGACTCGCCCCGCCATGTACATTGGCGACACCGGGGCTCCGGGGTTGCATCATCTGGTCTACGAGGTTGTGGACAACAGCATTGACGAGGCTGTGAACGGGTATGCGTCTGAGATCGAGGTGCAGATCAACATCGACGAGAGTGTCTCGATCGTGGACAACGGTCGTGGGATTCCGGTGGACACGGTGAAGGGTGACGGTCGATCGGCACTGGAGGTGGTGCTGACTGAAATTCATGCTGGTGGGAAGTTCAACCGTGAGAGTGGCTACCGTGTGGGCACGGGTGGGTTGCATGGAGTGGGTATCACGGCGGTGAATGCGCTCAGCAGCTGGCTGCGGGCGGAGATTCGTCGGCAGGGTTCGACGTGGGTGATGGATTTTGAGAAGGGGCGTGCCACGTCGTCGCTGCGTCAGTTGGGTCGCGCCGACTCCACGGGGACTCGACTGACCTTCCTGCCGGACGCCACAATTTTCTCTGAAACGAAGTATTCGTTCGACACTCTGACGCGTCGCATGCGTGAGCTTGCGTTTCTGACTCCGGGCATTCGCATCACGATTCGGGATGAGCGATCGGGGCAGTCTGAGGTCTTTCATTTTGAAGACGGTCTGGTGGAGTTTGTGCGGTATCTGAACCGGACACAGACACCCGTCACGTCGGATGTATTTCGAACGGTTGGTGAGCAGGATGGTGTCGTTGTGGAAGCAGCGATGCAGTACAACGACGGTTACACAGAGAACGTGCTGACCTTTGCGAACAACATTTTCAATCCTGACGGTGGTACGCATCTCAGTGGTTTCCGCACGGCTTTGACGCGGACCATGAACAACTATGCGAAGGCGGGCAATCTGTTCAAGGAAGTGACGCCTGTTGGTGAGGACTTCCGTGAGGGTTTGACGGCGATTGTTTCGGTGCGGGTACCGGATCCGAAGTTCACATCGCAGAACAAGGTGAAGCTGACGAATGCCGAGGTTGAGGGTGCGGTGCAGGTGGTGCTCGGCAACGCATTTACTCGGTACCTTGAGGAGAATCCTTCGATAGCGAAGAAGCTGGTGGCGAAGGCGATCATGGCCGCTGAGGCTCGCGAGGCCGCTCGGAAGTCGCGCGACATGGTCCGTCGCAAGGGGGCGTTAACGACTGGCGGGTTGCCTGAGAAGTTGCGTGACTGTCGCAGTCGTGATCTGGAATCGACCGAGTTGTATCTGGTGGAAGGTGATTCGGCCGGTGGTTCTGCGGACACGGGGCGTGATTCCAGTATTCAGGCGATTCTGCCATTGCGTGGCAAGATCCTGAACGTGGAGAAGGCTCAACTGGTGAAGGTGCTGGACAACAATGAGATCAGCAACCTGTTCCGCGCTGTGGGATTGTCGCCGTCGGCTGGTGACGAGGAAATGGACATCAGCAAGCGGCGATACGGCAAGATCATTCTGATGACTGATGCGGACGTGGACGGCAGTCACATCAGGACTTTGTTGCTGACCTTTTTGTTCCGTCACATGCGTCCGCTGGTGCAGAATGGTCACGTTTACATTGCGCAGCCGCCGTTGTTCCGAGTGACTCAGAAGAAGCAGATCCGATATGTGCAGACGGCTCCGCAGATGATGGCGGAGTTGATCAGTCTGGGCATGACGGGGACTCGACTGTCGGTGCGTGCGGACGGTACGGTTTTTGAGGGTGAGAATCTGCAGAAGATGGTGGATCTGGCGGAGCGGATGGAGCAGCCGCTGGAGTTGCTGGAGCGGCGGGGTGTGGACATTCGGTATCTGCTGCGGTTTACGGGCAGTGAAAAATCGCGTCTGCCACGTTATCGGGTGTTGTATGCTGACACGGAACGCTGGTTTATGGAGCGTGACGAGGCAGAGGCATTTGTGCGTGGTCTGCAGCCGGTGGATTCGGCTGCCAGTGCGACGGCGGTGGCTGATGCTGTTGCGGCGACGGCTGCTGCGGCCGGTGGATCATCGGTCGCTCCGATTCGCACCACGATGGCGCAGCTGGTGGATCTGCACGAGGTGCGGACGCTGAACGAGTGTTTTGCGCAGTTGAAGGATTACGGCTTTTTCATCTCTGACTTTACTCCGGCGGAGGTGCGCAATGCGGAACCGGTGTATCCGTTTCTGCTGCAGCGTGAGGACGACCGTGTGCTGATGCAGAGTCTGCGGGAGTTGCTGGAGGAGTTGCGGCGACTGGGGAAAAAGGGTCTCAGCGTGACTCGCTTCAAGGGTCTGGGCGAAATGAATTCGGAAGAGTTGTGGGACACCAGCATGGATCCGGAAAAACGCACTTTGCTGCAGGTGCGGATGGAGGATGCAGCGGCTGCGGACGAGATCTTCCGGGTCCTGATGGGTGATGCGGTGGAGCCGCGTCGTGAGTTTATTGAGAAGCACGCGCTGGATGTGAAGGAGCTGGACATCTGAGGCGGTGCGTGGCGGGTGCGTCAGGCTTTCTGACGGGCCGGGCTGGCGGTCCGGCTTGTCAGGTGGCCGGGGGCCGGGCTGACGCAGTGGTATTGGCTAATCAGGCTTTGAAGCCGCTGATGTAGGGGATGTGTTGTGCGTGCTGTGAGACCTGTTCAGCGGCACTGAGCAGTCGGCCGAGGTAGTCCCACTGTCCGGTGACGAGAGCATCGCGGGCGCTTTCCGGGAGGGAGACGTTGACGGTGGTGTTTCCTGCGGAGGCGGTGAGGCTGACGAGGTCAACGGTGACGGGTGTGGCGGGGTTCTGTTCGACGATGGTGGCCAGAGTTTCGAGGTCACATCGTGAGGCTTTGACGGCGGGGATGCCAAGCGAGTTGCAGTTGCCGAAGAAGATTTCGGCGAAGGATTCTGCGATGATGGCGTGGATACCCCAGCGCAGCAGGGACTGGGGGGCATGTTCGCGGGAGGAACCGCAGCCGAAATTGCGCCCGGCCAGCAGGATGCCGGCACCCTGAAAGCGGGGTTGGTCGAAGGGATGGTGTGGATCCTGGCGGCGATCGTCTTCGAAGGCGTGTTCGCCAAGTCCGTCGAAGGTGACGCAGCGGAGGAAGCGGGCCGGGATGATGCGATCGGTGTCGATGTCATCCAGCAGGAGCGGGATTGCGGAGGCGGTGACGGAGCGAATTTCGCTGGCGGCCATGGGGTGGATTCTGAGTGGCTGGGTCTTGGGACGAGATTCCGGGGAGCCTGAGGTTTCCCTGCTGTGGTGGAATTCTTACCTGCTGTTGGGAGTGGAATCAATCGGTGGGCGGTGGATTTCGGCAGTGTCTCGCCTGTTGGTGAGTGTGGCAGGAGTGACTGAAGTTGTGTTATCTGTTCTGATTCTGCTGGCTGTCGGGGTTGGATGTGTTATGTTGAGGTTTCGCGGGCAGGCCTGCGGGTGAGCGTGAAATCTGCGGAGTACTGGTGATGTCGTCTGAGCCGTTGACAAATGAAGACATAGCCCTGCGGTATCTTGAGCAGTTGCCGTGGCCACCGTATCCGTTTCAGGAGCAGGCGATTTTCAGTTGGTTTGAGTCTGAGGACGGGATCCTTGTGTGTGCTCCGACGGGCACTGGCAAGACGGTGATAGCGGAGACGGCGTTATATCATGCTTTGATGACGGGGCGTCGTGCCTACTACACGACTCCGCTGATCGCCCTGTCTGAGCAGAAGTACCGGGAGTTGCGGGAATCAGCGGTGCGGTGGGGTTTTTCTGAGGACAGTATTGGTCTGGTGACGGGGAATCGTAGGGAAAACGTGAAGGCTCCGATTCTGGTCGTGGTGGCTGAAATTCTGCTGAACCGTCTGCTGGAGCGGGAGGAGGAGTCGTTTGAGGACGTGTCGGCGGTGGTGATGGATGAGTTCCACAGTTTCAACGATCCGGAGCGTGGGATTGTCTGGGAGCTGAGTCTGGGGATGCTGCCGCGTCATTGTCGTCTGCTGCTGATCAGTGCGACGGTGGGGAATGCTGTGGATTTTGTGGTGTGGTTAGCGCGGGATCATGGTCGTCGTCTGCGATTGCTGCAGAGTCAGGAGCGGCGAGTACCGCTGGACTTTCGCTGGGTGACGGACGAGTTTCTGCCGGACCAGTTGCAGCAGTTGTCGGCGGGGGACGAGACGTCCCGGTATACGCCGGCGCTGGTTTTCTGTTTCAACCGGAACGAGTGCTGGAGTGTGGCGGAGCAGATGCGTGGCAGGGATCTGCTGGCGGCGGGGCAGCAGCGTTTGATACTTGAAGAGCTGGACCTGCATGACTGGTCGGTGGGTGCTGGTGGCAAGTTGCGGCAGTTTCTGCTGCGTGGGATTGGTCTGCATCATGCGGGATTGCTGCCGCGTTACCGGCGGGTGGTGGAATCGTTGTTTCAGAAGAAGCTGCTGAGTCTGTGCATTTGTACGGAGACGCTGGCTGCCGGGATCAACCTGCCGGCTCGGACTGTGGTGATGACATCGCTGCTGAAGGGTCCTCCGGGCGGGATGAAACTGATTGATGCCAGTTCAGCGCATCAGATGTTCGGTCGGGCTGGTCGACCGCAGTATGACGATCGTGGTTATGTATTTGCGGTGGCTCATGAGGATGACGTGCGGCTGCACAAGTGGCAGGAGAAGTATGATCAGATACCGGAGGACACGAAGGATCCGATGCTGATTCGGGCGAAGAAGAATCTGAAGAAGAAGATGCCGAAGCGTCGTGAGGGGATGCAGTACTGGTCTGAGCGTCAGTTTTTGTCGTTGCGGGATGCACCTCCGGGGCGACTGGCCAGTCGTGGTCGGTTTCCGTGGCGTCTGCTGGCGTGGTTGATTCGTCGGACGGGAACGGTGCAGACGGTGCAGGATGCGATTCGTCGTCGGCTGCTGGAACCGGCGGCGAAGGAGGAGTCGATGCGTGAGGTGACTCGCATGCTGATGACTCTGGAGGCTGGCGGTTTTCTGAAGCTGGAGCCACCGCCCCCGCGTCGGGGTGTGATTTCGGCGGAAGCGGCTGAGGAGGTGGTGTTTCGTTCGCGGGCGGCTGAGCGAGCGGCGCTGGAGTTGTTGTATGCCATCGAGACGCATGCGGGCAGTGTTCAGTCGCGCTGGCTGTCGTCCTCGCTGCCGCTGCTGTCGGAGGCTGAGCAGCTGGCTGAGAGCAGCAGTGTGTCGGAAGCCGGTGCGGTGCTGGATTTCGGGGAGGGGATTTTTGCTGAGGGTGTTGAGTCGGTGGTGGGTGTTGAAGCTGAGGTTGAAGCTGAGGTTGAGACTGAGGTTGAGACTGAGGTTGCCGGGAACGCAGCAGTGGAAGCGACAGATGTCGTTGCGGATACGGAGCCGGTTGAGGGACGGGCGGAGGCGGTTGATGGTGGTGGCGGTCTGCTGGGGCGTTTGATTCAGGAGGCTCGAACGGGCGGTCGAGCGGGCAGTGGAGATCGGCAGAAGGCGCTGAAGCCGGTGAAGCGAGAGGCTGCTGTGGCGCCGGTGTGGGATGGGTATGAGCCGCGTCTGGCAATTGCGACTCCTTTGTTGCCGCTGATCAATTGTTTTCGCAGCATCAATCCGCTGTACGGGTTATTTCTGGCGGAGCATATGCATCGGGCCAGTCATGAGGAGCGTCTGCAGTTGCTGGAGAGCGTGCTTGACATGCCCTCGTCTGTGGCGGTGCTGGTGCGTGTGCCGCTGCCGGATTCGATGCCTGCGGGGCCATTGGCCAGTGAGTATCTGAATCCGCGATTGTTATCGCGTGGTCTGCTGACGCCGCAGGAGCTGACGGGGTATTTTGATGAGGTGGAGCGTCGGCGGGTATATCCGCTGCCGCTGGGGGATCGCATGCGGATGCTGTTTCACAGCGAGTTTCCCGGTGTGCTGGATGTGCCTCAGCGGAGTGTGTGGTGTGTGGGTGACCTGCTGCGATTCGGGGGAAATTTTGATCGTTTTGTGAGGGCGCGGGATCTGCAGCGGCAGGAGGGTGTGGTGTTTCGGCACTGTCTGCGGATGATTCTGCTGCTGGGAGAATTCTCTGAAATTGAACCGCCGATGGTGGACCCTGTGGAGTGGCGTCGGGATCTTGCGGATCTGGCGTCGCTGCTGACGGATTCGTGTCGTGCGGTGGATCCATCCAGTACGGACGAGGTGCTGACGGCATTGCGTGGTCATGCCGAGGGACTGGGTACGGCGTTTTAGTGCGAATGTCTGATCAACAGTGAGACCGACGATGGCTCGAAAACTTCAGGGCGTACTGCCCATTGTGCAGACTCCATTCACCGCAGCTGATGAGATTGATGTGCCGGTGCTGCGGCGGGAGATTGACTGGGCGTTTGGTGTGGGGGCAGATGGTCTGGGATCGGGGATGGTCTCAGAGACCTTCCGGTTGACTTTTTCCGAGCGTCTGCGGTTGACGGAGCTGATGGCGGAGCTGGCGGGTGGTCGCGGTGCGGTCTTTGCGGCTGTGGGTGCTGAGAGTTCGAAGCAGGCCGTGGAGTATGCTGCAGCGGCGGAGCGTGCGGGTTGTGATGCGGTGATGGCTGTGCCTCCGCTGACGTCGCGTCTGAGTGCTGAGGCGATGACGGGTTATTTTCGCGCGATCGCGGAAGGGACAACGCTGCCGGTGATTGTGCAGGATGCTTCGGGATATGTGGGCCAGTCGATTCCTCTGGAGGTCAGTCTGAAGCTGCTGGATGTTTACGGGGGAGAGAAGATCGTGTTCAAGCCGGAGGCATCACCGATTGGTCCGTGTCTGTCGGCGCTGCGTGAGGCCAGTGGCGGGCGAGCTCAGATTTTTGAGGGATCCGGCGGTATCCACCTTGTGGACAGTTTTCGTCGTGGGGTGCAGGGGACGATGCCGGGGATGGATCTGCTGGACGGTGTGGTGGCGTTATGGCGGGCTCTGTGTGGTGGTGAGCAGGAGCGAGCCTATCAGTTGTGGTATCCGATCTGCGGTCTGGTCGCGCTGCAGTTGCAGGCGGGACTGGACGGATTTCTGGCGATTGAAAAGTATCTGCTGGTGAAGCGCGGTGTGTTCACTTCGGCTGCTCGGCGTCAGCCGTATGGGTGGACTCTGGATGCAGAGACTGCCGCGGAGTTGGATCGGTTGTACGAGCGGTTGCAGCAGGTGCTGGCGACGGCTTAGCGGTGGTTGGGGCAGTACGTCACAGGCGGTGTGTGAGTTATGGGATGTGCCGCACGGAGGGGTGGTATTTGCACCACGAAGGGCGCGAAAAGAGCCAATTGCAGAGGTATCTGAAGGGGCTCCTTTGGCGGGAGCCAGCGGGTGTTTTTTTGCAGGGGGGGCACCGAAGTGGTGCTGGCTGGCTCCGGGTGGGAGGGCGAGGCTCCTGCCGAGCCGTGGGATTCAATGGCGTGACATATGTTCGGCTCGGCGGGAGCCTCGCCCTTCCAAGGGTACGGGGCAGGCGGAGTCGTGGGATGTTGATCCGAAAAAATGCGGGTGATTAGTGTCGGCGGGGGAAGGCGTTTCGGCGTGGGCCGAAGCCGAGGAAGTCATCCAGCGGATTGATGCGGTGGTCGGCTTCGTACTGTCCTTCGCCTCCCTGCTGATTCTGTCCGTGGTACCAGTGCTGGTTGTAGTGTGAGTACCATGGCGTGTAGTCGACTCCGAATGTTCCTTCGCTGCTGCGGCGTCCTTCGCCGTAGAGTGGTGTGGCAGGGAATCCGAACAGGGCAGCTCCGCCACCGACGTAGTATCCGCGGGTTCGGCGATTTGGCCACGTGGCAGCCCACGGGGCCACGCGTTTCGGATAGCCGGCTCGTGCGGCGGGGGTCTGTGAGGGCTGCAGTGAGGCTTTCCCGGAACTTCTGCGTGGTTCGCGATCGCCTGACCGGGTATTTGCGGGCAGAAGCAGTGTCAGCAGGATTGTGGTCAGGATCGCCGGGCGGAAGATTGGTTGCATGGATGTTCTCAGCCGATGTCAGCCAAAGGGAACTCGGTTGAATTTGATGTATGGCAGTCGGACTCCGTCGACGAACACATCATCAGCACTCAGGACTCCGTTCTGTCGAGGCAGGAAATCCTGAGCTGCGAGGAAGGTGACGACATCGTCCTGGTCGACGCCGTCGCCACTGACGCCGAGGCCGCCGATCAGCTGGCCGTCGCGATACAGCGGAGTACTGCCGGGAAAGAATACGATGCCGTTCTGGTGTCGCAGACTGGTAGCGGCATCCTGAAAGTTGCGTCCGGGATTGAAGGCATCAAATCCGAGGACGGTGTCATACATGTCACTGGCGGGAACCGGGCTGCCAATATTTTCCGCTGTGCGCGGATTGATCTCGGGGTTCTTGATTTGGTTCAGAGTGGAGAAGGCGGGCGGTTGCGTCCCTTCGACGCCGGCGGGAAACCGAGGTTCCGCGAGGAAGCGGAATGTGCGATTGGTGAAGGCGGTTTCTGCGGGGACGCCGTCGACTGCATCGACTGGCTGCAGAGCGGTGCTGGCGTAGTAGGCGGTATTTCGTGCTTTGGCCACGGCAACGTCGATTGAGAAGAATGTGGCATCGGGCATGCGATAGAGTCCGACGACTTCTCCTGTGGTGTCGGTGACCGCCAGCACCATCCTGGTGCGTGACCCGGCGGGGACTCGAATGGCGGCGCGGGTTTTATCAGCGGCGATGATGCCTTCATCAATAATCTGCTGCACTTCGGCGGCTGTGATTCCGGTGCCATTCTGCGGCGGCACGAGCCAGCCACTGGGAACTGCTCCGCCGGGCAGCAGTTGGATGCCACCGGGTGCCACCGGCTGATTCACTCCATTCACAGTGCCTGGACCGAGTGACTGAGCCAGTGCGACAGTCTGTCGGACGCCTTCGATTCCCGGAGTGGGGCCGACAATTTCGAGATCGATACCAACGAGTGTGATGTGATCGAAGGGCAGATCGATGTCGGGGATGGCGGGGATGCCGTCGAGTGTGTCGATGTGAGCTCCGGGTGCTCCGGTGCCAAAGATCTCGGCAGTGCGACTGCCTCCGGCAGCGGCGAGTGCGATGATTTCTGCTTCGAGGACTTTGGGGGCATTGGTGCGGGCGGTTTCGGATTGTCCGGGTGCGAATCCCTGTTCCCACGAAGCGAAGCCTGCAGGTCCCGGGAAGAAGACTCCGATGCCGCCCACCAGAGTGTCACCGATGGTATCGCTGTTGGTGTCTCGAAACAGCGGAATTCCTCCGGGCAGCGTGGCAATGCCGCGGGACTGTTGTGTGGGTGCCAGTCCGGTGACGAAGCCCCACGATTCGGGGGCGGGAACATCCTTGCCGGCAGCGAATGTGGCATCGAAGCGAGCTGAGAGGAGCAGGTCGTCGCCGCCGCCATTTTCCCGGATGCCGTTGAGTCCGGCGTGAAGCAGGCTGTCGCGGTTGGTGTGTTCGATGGCGAACAGATCCACCGGGGGCGTGTGCCGAATTTCGGGCGGAAAATGTCCACCGACGCCGATGGGAGCAACGAAGCCGGGCCCCTGTACTGTGGGATCGGCGGAATTCGGATTGGATTCGACTTCGCGCTGGGTGATGGTGGTCTGGCTGAGGAAGCGGATGGTTCGTGAGGTGAGTGGTCCGACGGTACCGGCGGAGGGATCGCCGTTGGAGAACATGGCGGCAGTGCGTGCTTTAGCGACGGCTCCGTCGATCATGAAGGCGAGTGTCTGATTGTCCGGAGCAGAGACTCCGCTTTCCGTGCGAACTCCGAGGATTGTGCCTTCACGATCAACGACGGCGATGATGGCATCATTGCTGGGGGTGGCGGCGGATGCGCGATCCAGCAGTGTCCCGACTTCTGCGGCTGTCAGCTGAGGGTCACCCAGTCCGTAAACGGGAAAGTTGCGGGTGGTGGCAACTGGAGTTTTGGCGGTGGTGCCGGTAGTGGCTGCAGGTGTGCTGTTTGCGGCAGGTGCTGTTGCGGTGCCGCCATTAACGGGACTGACAGCAGCGGTGCCGGAGTTGCTGGCAGAGTTGAGATTCGGGAAATCGCCGATTGTGGCGGGGCCTGAGTAATTGCTGTTCATGACGCCGCTGCTGGTGTCGGGCAGTCCCAGTGCGTGCCCGGTTTCGTGGGCGAAGGCGGTAAACAGGTCGGGTTGGCCGGCCGAGGTGCTGTTACTGCCCCACGTTTCGGATGAGTCGAGCCAGACCAGTCCGTGGACGGAGTGGTTTTCCGAGGAGTTCAGCAGGTTGCTGCCACCGACTCCGAGCAGTCCGCCCGGTGTCGAGGGCAGATTGAGTGGATTGAGCGATCCGATGCCGATGTTCAGGATGGAGTCGAGCGGGCTGCTGGTATCGCGGTAGAACTGAATTCGGCCGGCAGCAGCCTGTTCCCATGCTTTGAGTGCCTGTTCGGCGATGTGCTGCTGCTGTGAGTTGATCAGGTTGGGGCTGTTTGGCAGGTCACGGAAGTCCCATGCGATCCGCAGGCTTCTGCCGGCCTTTGTTGTGCTGGCGGTTGCCGAATTCACAGTCTGTTGTGGGGAGTCATCGAGGTCTGTGGGGAGCAGAGCGGGCAGGGCGTTGAGGCTGCCTGCGCACAGGCGCGATTCCAGTGATTCTGCGGCACTGTGAGAGGGAGAGCGGCGTCGACGAAGTAGTCTTGCCGGCAGTGGTTGACTGAGCAGCCAGGACATCATAGCGGGCCTCGCGGAGAATCTGCGCAACATCTCCTGTCGACAGATTCGGCAAATTCACTGCGGTTGCCGCATTCATTCTGCTCCACCGAATCGGATTTATTGGAAAAATCGGCCTGGATTGCCCGGATGGAGCAGTTGGTTTGCCGGCTTTCCAATCCCTGCGTGAAATTTGCGGGTAGGGGGCGATGGGGGCTACCGGTGTTATTCCTGCCCGGGGCGAGTGGACCGCAGGACGATGCGGAATTTCAGGGCGACGAGTCGCATCAGTACGACGGAGACGGTGGCGACTGCGAACGCGAGGGAAGCACTGACGGAGAGGTGCAGCAAAGCGATCAGGATCCAGCCT
>CAITYU010000354.1 GCA_903896675.1 uncultured Planctomycetaceae bacterium | reverse complement strand
TTCAACCGGTGACGCATTATACAGCGTTTCCGCAGTGACCTGAAGATGATTCAGCTGCAAAAAGTGGATTTGCAGATCGTCCGTCAATGTCAACGGCAGTGATTCTTCGCGGAGTCGGAAGTCAAGATGCAGCTTTGCCGGCTGACTGATCAGAGCTCCCGCGAGCACGCAAATGCTGATGGAGGGCAGGAGATCGGTGTAGTTCTGGCCCTGCTGCAGCCTTCTGACGTAGGTCTCAGCGGTGTAAAAGACCATTCTTTTGGCCATGCCGGCTGGCAGGGCGATCTGGACTTCAATGTTGAATTTTCGTCCGAGCACGTCTTCGGCCACGATGTCAAGGATAAAGAACTTTCCGTCCTCAGACAGTTTGCTGTGAACGGTGTTTGGGAAGCTGATGTCGGTAACAGGTGGCTGTCCGACCAGCACAGTGTTGATGAGGCGAATCGTGAGCCTCTTGTTCTCTTCGCTTCCGAAGAGCCTTTTGAAGGCGTAATCGATGAGGGGGTCGATGCCGATAGCCATGTGTACCTCACAGTAGGAATTCGGGCTGCTGCAGGAATGATATAGGGACACATTTCAATACCACACCCACGGGGATACTCGAATACCTCATTTACTCAAGCGTCGATTGCCTGAAACCCCGGGAATTGCCGAGATTTTCGGCGATGAATTCCGCCTGGATTCAAGTGTTGCCGTTTTGCACCACGAAAGGCAGGCTGCCGAATCGTCGTTTCTCCGAGTTCAGGCGAGCTGTCGGGTGAGATTCACGCAACGCCTGCTGCGGGCGGGGCAAAGGGGCAGCAGCGACAGCGACTGCGACTGCAGTCTCAGAATGCGCACATCCCGGACGGCATCTGTGCTGCCGAATGAATGTGAGCAGGTCGCAATCGAACTGACAGGGACAGCCAACGCCGCGTCCCTGCGAACCAGATCAGGTCTTTGAGGCTGCGATTCTGCGGGTGTTCAATCGTGGGGCTGGGTGGCTGCAGTGCCTTCCTGCAGCACGACCCGGAAGCCCGCCAGATTGCAGCGACCATCAGGAGGCCGGTTGACCCGAAACGCACTGCGTACAAAGTGCGGAGCATCATTCCACGAGCCGCCCCGCAGGATTCTGGTGTCACCTTCGTCGGGGCCTTCCGGGTCCACCTTTGGAGAACGACTGTAGTACCGGCCATCATATCGATCGCGACACCACTCCCAGACATTCCCGTGCATGTCATGCAAACCGAAGGCGTTGGGTCTGTAAGACCCACAGACCGCAGTGAAGACGTTGCCGTCAATGAATCCAAAACCGGGGTGCCGCTCAAAATCAATCTTTGTGAATTCCACTTCAAAACTGGCATCCTGCACGTTGCCGAATTCGTGCAGGCTGAGTGGTGTGTCGCCGCTGGCGTATCTTGTGCGTGTGCCCGCCCGAGCTGCGTATTCCCACTGAGCTTCGGTCGGCAGCAGATACTGATACGTTTCACCACGATCCACTGACTGCTGCGTCAGCCAGCGACAAAAGGCCACAGCGTCATTCCACGACACATTCACCACCGGGTGGTTGTCACTTTGCGGGTAGCCGGTCCGGCGCCACGAAAACCGCGGATCCTGCTGAGCTGTCTGTGTGCGGGGATTGTAGCCATGCCCTCCAAGACCGTCTTTTTCCGCCTCCGTCATGTAGCCAGTGGCTTTGACAAAAGCCCCGAATTGCGCGCGAGTCACCTCGGTGGTCAGCATCCCGAATCTGCTGAGCACCACCGGGTGAGCCGGGCTTTCGTTGCTGACGTCGACGTCTGCTGGTACTGGAAGACCGGCCGTGCGCAGATCCGTGGCCGTTTCGTTGCTGCCCATCAGAAACTGGCCGGCCGGAATCCGCACAAACGTCATTCCCAGTTCCGAGTGGAAGGGACGCTTCTGAGCGTCATTTTCGTCCGCCATGGAAATGGAACACGCGGATGCAAGGAATAGAAACAGGAGAAACCGCATTTGGATTACCCTTGCTGGACAGACACTGCAAATACAGGAAAGACTTTGCCGACAGGAGTGATCCGGGGCAAGATCCGTGGTCAGAAATCACCATTCCGGAATCGCCCCGGAATTCTTCACGGCGGAACAATCGTCAACGCGCGGAGGCGACCAGCCAGTTGATTGTCATGCCTGCAGGGATTTCCCACCCTGCAGGCTCGAAGATTGGATCGTGTTGGTGCCATCACGCATCAGACAGCCACGATCACCGCAGACGCTTCATGACCACCAGCGGGCCACAATCTTCTCGCGGGTACCTCGTCAATTTTGGCAGTCCAGCGTCACAGGGGCGGTGGCTGCCGCCGGCGAATCTGCGGCACGCGTGGAAGTGCTGGCTATCGTCAGGCTCAGGGGTGACACCACGCTGGCTTCTCAGATTCACGTGAAACCACAAAACGAGTAAAACCCCGGTCATTCAGGCACGGCGGTTGCGATCGCAGGAGATAAGACTTGCTTCTCTGCTCGGAATTCGCCATGCTGCCACCACGCTCGTGCCAGATCCGTGAACCGTCGCCACCTGTCAGGAAAGTGATCGGGCTATGAAGGATTTGCAATTCAATCGTCGCCAGGCACTGCTGGCCGGCGGACTGGGTACTCTCAGCATGAGCATGCCCGGTGTGGTGATGGGCAGCGATGAAGTCAATGACGCCGGACAGGCGGTGCGGGCGGAAAAGTCCTGCATCTTCATCCTGCTCTGCGGTGGCCCCAGCCACGTTGATACGTGGGACATGAAGCCTGACGCCCCGGTGGATTATCGCGGCCCCTACACTCCCATCGAAACTCGCGTTCCGGGGATGCTGATCAATGAAATGCACACCGAACTGGCAAAGGTGGCCGACCAGTTCACCCTGATCAATTCCATGCACCACCCGGGGTCGATCAGCAATCATTTCGATGCCATGCATAACCTGCTCAGTGGGCAATCCACGAAACGCGTGCAGGAAGGCATCCTGAATGATCAGCCGTATCTCGGCTCGATTGTTGCCCGTCACAAACCCAGCACTCGCAACTTTGTCTCCAACGCATGGCTGATCAAATGCGTGGGGCCTCCGGTGTTCTGCGCACCGAATATCGGGATCGGGGGCTATCTGGGTTCTGCTTACGCTCCGGTCTTTGTGGGTTCCGCTGAAAATCATCCGGCCATGGCCACGTTTCAGCCACCGGAGATTTATGCGCCGGTGGACGAAAGTCGCTTTGGTGACCGTCGCGGACTGCTTGCGCAGCTGGAGTCCGCCCGCTACGACCGCGACCAGCAGGTCAAGGACTGGTCCGACCTGCGAGCGAAGACCTACGACGCCATGACTCGCACCGAGGGGCGAGCCGCGTTCGAACTGCAGCGTGAACCTGATGCTGTCCGCAACCGCTACGGCATGCACCCACTGGGTCAGAATCTGCTGCTGGCCCGCAGGATGGTGGAGGCCGGGGTTCGCTTTATCACGGTGAATGGCTGGGCCGGACAGGCCACTCACGACAAAAGCGGCCCACCCAGCAGCAGTTGGGATATGCATGGTGGAAACATGGGGATGGGTAACGCCTTCGGCGATGGCTCGTATGGTATGGGCTTCTGTCTGCCGCGACTGGACCAGGCACTGTCGGCACTGCTGACAGACCTGCAGCAGTCCGGCCTGCTGAAGAATACGCTGGTCGTGGTCACCGGAGAATTCGGGCGTACGCCCTATGTCCTGAAACAGGATCCGCCGGGTCGCCAGCACTGGCCACAGTGCTTTTCCACCATTCTTGCCGGTGCCGGCATCAAAGGCGGACAGGTTTACGGCAAGTCCAATCGCTACGGTGAATTTCCCACGCACAACGCCGTCCGGCCGGAAGAGCTGGCGGCCACGATCTACCACGCACTCGACATCCCCATCAACAATCCTCTGGATGCCACCGGCATGTTTCGCACTCTGACCACTGGCAAGCCGATCCTCGACCTGTTTGGCTAACGCTTTCTGGTGTCGTGATACCAGAGCCAGCCGAATCCGGCCATCAGGCAGAGGCTGGCCCACTGGTACCACGTCAGGGCTGCAAACAGGCGTATTTCCGGGCGAATGAATTCCGTCAGGAATCGCCACGCTGCGTAGACAATGATATAGATTTTGATCAGCTGACCGCGACACCAGTGCCGTTGCAGGGCCACTGCCAGCAGCACGGCGGCCAGACCGTGAAAGGCGGCCTCATACAACTGCACCGGATGCCGGCGCTGCTGGTCCACCTGCGGAAAGACCACGCCCCATGGCAGATCTGTCGGCGTGCCAAAGCAACACCCTCCGACGAAACAGCCAATCCGCCCAATCGCGATTGCTGCGGCCACCGGCAGCGCGAAACTGTCGCCGGTGCGAGTTCTGACACCGAGGCACCACTTCGCTGCTTCCACCCCGAGGTACCCACCGACCAGCCCCAGCAGGATTGTCTTGCCATCAGAAAACCACGCCGCACCACTCAAAAATGCCGGCCAGTCCGAAAACACAAACGGCAGCTTCGATCCGACCATCGCGCCACAGAAAGCCCCCAGCCCGACACCGAGACGATCCGCCGGGGCCAGCCCCAGCCCGCGCTGCGTACGGCGAGACAGCACAAAGGCTACCATCACCGCCAGACTCATGATCGCTGTGTACTGCCACATCAGCCGGGAACTTCCAGTGTCACCAGTTCACTGTCCGCCGATCGACCGCCTGCTGCAGACAGCGACGGCAACGGCACGTGTCCGTCACGATACAGCAGATTGTAGGCACAAAACGGAATCAGATGACCGCTGGGCAGCAGATGATGCACGCAGCCTTTCATGAGCTGCCGGATATCGAAATTGTATGCATCCATGAAACTGGTGGTGGTGATGCGAAACACGTCGGACGGCGACAGATCCTGACTCAGCACACGTCGGAAGAACGACATGGCCATTCGTTCCGTTTCCGGATCGAGCGGCACAGCACTGACGCTGCTCGGGATTGCCTTGCCTGCGGGCCCGGGCTGCAGAACGGAGGGAAAACCAGGTCCACTGGACGCCGCAGATTCCCCGCAGTCTCCCGCACAGCCACACCCCTGACGCGAGATAAACTCGGCAATCAGTTCCTGCGCACTGCTGCGATTGAAGGTAATCCCGTTGGCCAGCAGGTCGAGATGATTCTGAATGTCGATGAAGCGAGTCAGCGGAGTCAGTCGGCCCTGTTCCCGATAAGCATAGGCCAGCGAGTGAGCGTTGGGATGAGCACAGGGCAATGGCAGAAAATCGGATGTCCGCCAGACACCAGCCGACTGCTCAGCCACCCCTTTGATAATGTCCGGGAACGTCACCCGACGTTCCAGCGTTTCCGGCAACGGACATCGCCCGACATACGTCGCCGGCTGAAAGCTGATACCCGTGATCCACGGACGCTCCGCGCCGAATCGCACCAGCGCCCCCAGTTGATCCGTGTTCACGTCGGTTTCCACCGTACATACGAGGATCGTCCGAATATCCCGTCGCCCCAGCTCTTCAATTGCTTTCAGCTTCGTTTCCAGCAGCGGTTCACCACGCAGCGTCTGACTGCTGGCCTCATCCAGACCATCAAACTGCAGATACACTTCGCATCGCCGATTTCGCTGCGTCAATTCGTCGAGCAGTCGCTGGTCTGATGCCAGCCGAACTCCGTTGGTGTTGATCATCACGATGTCGATTGGCTGTCGACAGGCGTAATCCAGAATCTCCACAAACTGCGGATGAATCGTGGGCTCACCACCTGACAGTTGCAGAATCTCAGGCCGTCCCTCGTATCGCACCAGAAAATCAATCGCTCGCTGACAGTCTGCCACCGACATGTGAACGCCACCCGGCCTGCTGGACGCATAGCACAGCGGACAGGTCAGATTGCAGGACGTGGAAATCTCCAGCACCGCCACACAGGTATGCTGCTCATGCTCCGTACACAAACCGCAGTCGTATGGGCAGCCGCGCTGCGGAGTCACCGCGAATGACGCCGGAACTTTCCCCGGCAAACTGTATTCCATCCGATCAAACCAGCGCTCATCACTGCAGACAAAGTCTTCGCGAACGCCATGCTGCGGACACTGTTTGCGAAAATACACTCGCCCGTTCCGCGACACGATCTTTGCGGGGACCACTGCCAGACACTGCGGACAGAGGCTGGAAGTTGCGCCCAGAAAACGATGCTCGCGAAGTTTCAGTCCTGACATATCAGCACCGTTAGTCCCTGTCCACGTCTTTGCGATACCGCGACCACACCAGCATGGATGTCAGGAACAGCACAACTCCGACGATGCTGGCTGCGGTAAACAGTATGATCGATGTCGGGTCGCTACCTCCCTGTCCGGCGCCAAGTGCTGTAATACAGAGCACCCAGAGTCCGACAACCGCACTTAAACCCCACAACAGCACCAGTCCCACCATCACCGCCAGCGATGTCAGGAACATTTCAATCCTGCGAGCCATGCCGACAGGCCTGCCACGCTCAGCCCGCTGCCACGACACAACAATCGTTCGCAACAGCGGCAGGAGGACAAACAATCCGAACAGAATCGCCACACCGGGCATCGCCTGATACAGCACCAGCGTCACCAGAAAAATCACAAACAGCAGCAGCGATGTCACCCCCACTGCCGCCAGAGAAACAGCACCGGCGGATTGTGAGACAGACGCGTCAGGATGAAATGGGTTGACCGCGTCATCGTCGGTTTCTGTGACTGCAGGCGACAGTGGCGAAAAACACAGCCAGCAGAATGAAGCATCCGGTTTCTGAGCAGCGCCGCAATGACTGCACTTTGTGGTGGGCCGGGCTGCACTCATGACTGTCGCTCCCGCACAGAAGCCACCATCAGCGATTCAGCCAACTGCCGCACATGCCGGACAATCTGACCCACAATCACCCCCGAAAACACAATCGCCAGTCCCACCACGATCTGTTGGTAGCGTGGCACAAGCGGTAATGGGTCAGCCAGCAGCATGCCCATCGGCCAGCGACTGCAACCCAGCAGGAACAGATAGCCTGCCAGCGAACAGCCTGCCGCTGCTCGCACCCACGCCACGTTCAGCCGCAACCCCGACATCATCACGATCAGAAAATAACCGCACACGAGCGGACTGGCAGCCCCCGAGCTGAAAATCAGCACAGCGGTCAGAAACACACAGTCGAGGCAGATCGACAACAGCGGCAGTCGTCGAGGAAAGACCCGATCCAGCAGCAGCACATGCACCGTCAGACTCCATAACACCCACGCAGCAACCACCACCGTGATTGCCACGTGTCGCTGGAAAGACATTCGGCCAGCACCGCCGTCCTGCAGAAAATCCAGCCAGCCTGTGCCTGCACCCGCCTCGTATCGCAGCAGGTGTACGAGATAAAACACGGCGATCGTGCAGATTCTGAGGGTATTGACTGTCTGCTCAGCCGCGTACTGCCGCCAGCGACAAACCACCTGCCACGCACTGTCAGACGATTCCCCGCACATCGGTGTCGGAACCTGCCTACCCATGGACACCTGCCTCGACAACGCAAAGACCGTACGTTCATCCACCGCAACCGTACCAGGAATGCGGGATAACTACAAGCGGGATTTCCTGAAGTTGCCCGATTCGGCAGCTGGCCTGCTGCAGCCTCCGTTATCGCTTCCTTGCAATTGTGTACCACGCAAACAAATCCGTTTGCAGATTCATCCCTCCCTCCGCATCCCAGCCCAGCAGATGCCCCAGTTCCCGCGCCGGCTTATCGTCCACGACGTCAAAGTCCAGCACCTCAAATCCCGCTGCAATGAACTGTTCTCGGGTGAAAGGACATTCGCCGTCAGCCCACGTGATATACGGCTTGTCGGCAGCAGCCTTCGGCGGACAGAAGTTGTAGATACAGAACAACCCGCCGGACTTCAGCATCGCAGCCACCTGTTGCAGGTAGATTTCGTCAGTGACACCCAGCTCAATCACATGCCGCGGGCTGGCAGGCTCACGAGCCGGATGAATGTAGCCACGCTTCAGAGTATTTTTGGACAGGAACAGGTCATAACCCACCCCTGCCTGCTGCACCAGAGCCGCCTCCGCCGGAAAACGACCGTTCAACAATTGCACGCTGCCACTGCCACACGGCCCCGAGCAATTCTCGTACATCACGGGCAGTAACTCATCAACATCCACCGCCGTCACCTGCAGCCCCGTCTGAGCCAGCATTCGCAGGTGTCCAATGCTGCCATAACCGAAATCAAATACTCGCGCCCCCTTTGTGGGTGCAAAACCGTGCTTCTCAGCCAGATCCAGTGCACGCACATAAGTCAGCGGTGATCCATATCGACCAGCATAGAAGAGGGACTCATCCACGAGCACGTCCCGCTTCCCGACCTTTACAGTTCGCGGTTGCACGTGCGGCAACTGGCCAGCTTGTTCCGCCCAAAGCTTCGTCCACTTCCCCTGCAGAAAAGGCTGAACTTTGGGAACCTCTTTGGCCAGCTCTGCAACCACGGAACCTGGCGTCGCAGCCCTCTCCGTTTCCTGCGCCAGGGCCTCCACCGCCCAACCCAGCGCCCACAGACTGCTGATTATAAGCAGCGACGACAGCCGGAATGACACCGCCCGAGCCCCATACGATGCTGCGGTCAAACCAGGATTCCTTGATTCAGTCAATCTCACAGCTATCGCCCCCCTGAAAACACCGTAGAGGTTCACTTCCACTTACCACTCAGCGCGCAGCATACCGTGGAACATTGCCGAGTCACACCATGGAATTCTCGATGCTTCATTCGTGATCCGGTGTTCAAACCTGCGGTGACTGTCGTTGTCCGGGCGAGCTCAACCCCAACGTGTCAGAGTTAACAACCGCATCCGGTCTGCTGCATTCAAACATCCTGCGCGTCATGAATTCAGCGCAAACACAGCCTGCTGCTGCGATAACGTTACACGAAACGCCAGCAATTCACGGCATCTCAATCGGAACGTCACAGAATGTCAGTGCCGCAAGGTCGTTCTGGCCATACAGCAGGTTCTCCGGATTCCAGTTGGCACTGTCCAGATAGGTAATCCGATCGCCCTGCGCAGCAGCCTTCAGCTTCAATTTCACCTGTCGCCCGTCAGTCGCCTCATCCACAGTCCCCGACAGCACCTGATCACGCTGTCCATTCAACTGGAACTGAGTGATCAGCTGGGCATTCCAGCGCATCGGCTGATCAAACTCCAGCAGCACCTCATCCCGCTCGGCCGTGGTAAACCGGGCACGCTGCAGGTTCGGCGAGTCGAACGGCGATCGCGGCGCCCCGTACAAATGGTGTTGGATCATCGGCTGCAGAAATTCGGCGAACTTCGCATATCCCGCTGCCGGGAAATGGCAGCCCCCCGGAGGCTTGACGCCCAGTGTTGAAATCACGCTCAGATTCGAAAACAGACGTGGCAGAGTTCTCTGCACTTCACGCAACCGGTTGTCCGAACCATCGACTCCCATGGCACAGGATTTCGGCCAGATCTGGAAAGCATAGTACTGCTGCACATTGGGATAATCCCGCTTCCACGCAGCAGCCAGAGTCACGAAGAACTGTCGATAGGTTTCGTAGCCAAAACCGCCCGTCGGCCCGTCTGCTCCCTGGTCGTTCTCACCCTGGTGCCAGATCACTGCCCGTACGGCATGAGTCAGGCCGGCCTGCTGCACTCGCCACAGCAGCCTACCGTAAATTGTCCCCACATCCGTCGGGTCTGACTCGTTTCGCTGATGCTGGTCAATTCGCGTGCCGCCCACTGCGCCATTGATGATGCAGATCGGGATCCGCTCACTCTCAACCAGCCGCCTCCCCAGTTCCATGCCCCAGTATCCGATTTCTGCACGACCGCCGGGGCTGCGCGCCTCAGCCGGAGCCCATAACTGCAGTCGCGCGCCCTGCGGATCACCCGCGGTCGCCCCGAATGTTCGCACCCACTCATTTGACTGCAGCGGGTTCTCTTTCCCGAAATCCGTGGCCACTGCATTCGATTGACCGATAATCAGAAACACATCTCCACACACAAGGTTCGCAGCCCGATGCAGAACAGTCTCCGCATCACCACGACGGCTGCCGAATTCGCTGCGATACCTGATCAGCCCCGGCTGCAGGCGGGCAGTCAGTCGATATCGCCCCTCCGCGTCCGGCTGCACGGACTGCTCTGCGTACAACTTCTCATCCGCGTAGACCCGCACAAACACACGGTCTGCAGGTTCCTCCAAACGTCCGGCATGGACCAGTTGTCCCCACGACTGGCCGTCCGCCCCCGAGGCCTGACGCCCGATGAACTGATTATCCAACGGCTGTTCCGTCGCGAGGACCGGCGGTGGTACCCAGGTTTCCCGCTCGCGCGGTGGTTCCTGTACAGCAATCACAACGGATTGCCGCACAACGGCTCCGCCATTGTCCAGTTCAGCCGTCACCTTCAGATTTCCGCTCCCCTGAGCCCGCTGCAGCACCAGCCTGCCCGACTGCTCCGCGGAAATTGTGGCCACGTCGTCCAGCAACCAGCGCACGTTCAGCGCACCAGCGCCCTGCTGCAGCATCTGCGCAGAATTCTGTACCTCCGGAACAATCTCAATTTGTGATCTGCCATCCCACTGTGCCGGACCACTCAGTTGGAAGACCGGTTCGGGAATACTGTCCTGAATCGTGATGGCAACTTCCTGCGTTCGCACTTCGCCACCGTAACTGGCTTTTACGATCAGCGCGGCCCGCAGCGGATCAGCAGCATCCGTTGCGTCGCCGCTGGCCCGATCTGCCGCTGCCACACGACCTGCCGCAAACTCATAAGACAGTTGATCTGCCGCCACCACCTGCTCAATACCGTTTCGTCGCAGCAGCCACACCACCTTGTCTGCACCGCCGGCTCTGGCTGTGACCATCGCCGCGGCATTCTCCGCAATCACCAGTTGCTCTGGCGCCACTGAAAACTCATTGCCCGCCTGCACCGGCCCACCCACAAGCAGTTGCCCGGGCTTCTGATTTTCATACTGCAACCGCACCCATTCAGGTGATCTCACAACCGACGATACGCGAACCTCGTCCAGATCTCCCTGAAAATCATAATTGTTGTACCAGCCTCCCAGATACAGCCGAGCCGGGACTTTGATGTTCAGCGGACTGCCCCGATCGTGGTTCTCGGCGTCCAGCACCCCGTTGATATACAGTTTCGCCTCACCACGGCGATACGTATGCACCACCTGCGTCCACTGGCCGGTCGCCAGTCGGCGATTCCCCTCCACATTGCCTCCTGAAAAATAGCAGTCCATGCGAATATGCGGCGGACTGCGGAACTGCATCACCACTTTTCCATGCCCCTGCTCATTCCCCCAGCCGATCAGCGTGGAATTCATCCGTTCGGCCCGAAACCACAACTCCGTGCTGTGATCCTCCGCCCCCATCGGCAGCGTGGCAATCTCTTCCCCGCCGGACACTCCACGCCCCTCGTCAAAATGACGGGCTCCTCCAATCACACCGGCCGCTCCAGTCGTTCCCGTATCGCTGCTGCTGATGGCTGCTGTGTCATCGCGAACCGCATCGTGCATGTGCCACACACCGCGATATCCGTTGGCTTCGTTGAAGACAGCGGCCCCGTCTGATTCGCTCGTGGCTTCCGGGTTGCCCCAGTACATTCGCAGTTCCTGCCGCGCAGCTCCCCGAATTTCCGGTATGCGGACCCAGATGCTGGCTGTGCCGGACTGCGGATCCCAGTGTTCAATCTGATACTGCAAAGGCTGGCCGCTGGCAGCAGCAAACCGCAGGTCTGCACCGTCTGCAGCGGCCTGCGAAAAGTCAAACAGATCCCGGTGCAGTCGCACCAGCAGCGGAAACTGTTCCACGCGGACATCCGCCGGCAACTCGACGCCGTCCGCCGTCGTCAGAATCCACAGCGATCCCGAGTGTTGCCACGCTTGCCATGCCGTCGGCACAGGCTGCGGGACCGGTTCAGCCTGCGGCAGTCCCCACAGCGTCTGCAGCAGCGCAAACATCTCCGGATCATGCTGCCGCAATTGCCGAGCATTGAAGGGAAAGAAATCGTTGGTGGAAAAAAACGCCTCCGAGCTTTCGGCAAAATATTCCATCGGATTCGTCATGGCATAGGCCCGCACCTGTGCCGAACGGCCGTCACCAAATCGCTGCTCCACCTGCTCATACAGTCCCCCAGCCGCGGCCCGTGCATACGCCGCCTGCAGTGCCGCATGGCCAAATCCACCGGGCAGAAAACGATGGTGATATGCGTGAGCCAGCTCGTGCAGCGTAAAATTCGGCATCCGCCGCGATTCGCGCTCGAAATCCCGGATGTCAGTGAACTCCACTCCCTGCACCATCGCCGGATCACGCCCGTTGTCCCGCAGCCAGCCGGCCCCGGGATGATACTCAGCCCGCGGAGTCACCCCGGGATACGGCGGCGAAAACCACAGCGGCACCCTGCGGAGTTCAACCACCGCCGCAGCCGGAACCACCCGCACGATTTCCTGCAACTGCAGCCTGAGCAATTCGACCGCCTTCGCGGTGGCCTCTGCCTCCTCGTCCAGCAATCGCTGGTTGATATGCAGGGTCCACCCCTCAATCACGCGATCGTGCCATACGGGCAACGAATCGTGGCCGGTTGCTGCCACGCTGGAACAGGTCAGAAAAAACAACGCCACGCATACCGGTAAAAATCGCATCTGCAGATCCCGACGATCAGGGTTTCACCGGAGCAGACCATTCATTTGAGCGCCGGCGGGCGACTACTGTAACGAACTGCAGCCACCGCACAAACCGGATGCCCTGAGACGGCCCCCACAGACAGTTCTCGCTCCGCCCCAACTGACTCTGAGAACACCCATCACCTTCACGCAGCCTTCAGGTTCAGCCGATACACTTGATCGCTTCACTTTGCAGGAACACTTTGCCGTGACCAGAATCGCAATCGTTGGTGGAGGCCCCGGGGGCCTGCTGACAGCGTGGCTGCTCAGCAGACTCGCCAATCAGCCGATCGAACTTACGCTGTTTGAAGCCAGTCACCGCACCGGCGGCAAAATTCTGACCCCCCGATTTCACAGCCTGCCCGTCAGCTATGAAGCGGGTGCTGCGGAATTCTACGACTATTCGCCCATCGATCATGATCCCCTCAAATCGCTGATTCATGAGCTGGGCCTGTCCGTCACGCCCATGGGCGGAAACTCGGTCTTCCTCAATCGCCGTCGCTATGCCACGACAGAAGATGTGGCCAGTGGACTGGGCCCTGCCGTCCGGCAGAGCTGGATCGCCTTCCACGAACAGGCGCGTGCGTGTATCAGCCCCAGAGAATTCTACGAATCAGACAATTCCGACCCCGGCCCGCCCGCTGTTTCCGCACAGCCTGCCGTCCGCTTCAGCACCATCACCGATCGACTGCAGTCCCCGCCACTGCAGAACTTTCTTGAGACCATGATCCACAGTGATCTGGCCACCGAGTGGACGCAGACCGATGTTTCCTACGGGCTGCAGAACTACCTGATGAATCACCCGGACTACATGCGTTTGTACAGCATCGCTGGTGGCAACGAGCAGCTGGTGCAGCGACTGCTGCAGGTGACGCCCATGGATATGCGGCTGAATCACAGCGTGCTGGCGGTCAGTCACACAGACACTCAGCAGATCCGTCTGCAGATCAGCCATCAGGACTCGATCACGGAACAGGATTTCGACTTCGCGATTCTGTGTCTGCCCATCCGGCCGCTCAGATCCGTCCGCTTCCAGGGCACGCGCCTGACGCAGGCCATGCAGCGGCACTTCAGGCAATTCGATCATCCCGCGCATTACCTGCGAGTCACGCTGCTGTTTCAGCAGCCATTCTGGAAGGACTGGCTGGCTGATTCGTGGTGCATGCTGGATGCCTGGGGTGGCTGCTGCCTGTATGATGAAACATCCCGGCAGCCGGATTCCGTCTGTGGAATTCTGGGCTGGCTGTTCGGCGGAGATGCCGCAGTCGAACTGAGCCAGCTCAGTGACGAGCAACTGATTCGCACAGCCCTGAGGACTCTGCCCCACGGGCAGAACGAAGCTGACCAATTGCTGCTTGAGGGCCACGTGCATCGCTGGATCGAAGCCGTCAGTGCCATGCCCGGTGGCGACCAGCCCACACGGCTGGATCTGCGGCACCAGCCGGATCCCATCGAACACCCCGGGCTGTTCCTTGTCGGCGACTACCTGTTTGACTCCACCCTCAACGGGGTTCTTGATTCGGCCGAGTGTGTCGCCGGCTGGATTGCTGCCGAGCTGGAGCGAAGCAGCGAGCCGCGGGCGGCGGGAAACATGCAGCCAGCCCATCTTTGACCTCTGCCCCGCTTCAAATCTGTAACCTGAAAATCCCTGGAATTCAACGTGTCACACGCCGATTCAAGTGTTCCGGCAGAAATCCATGCTCCGATTCCCGGAGGCACAGTGCAGGCCGTGCTGATGGCCCGACATTTGCCTGCCGGCTGGCAACCGGCAAAACTGGGATCCCGCATCTTCCGCCAGCACACCAGCGTTGGCTTCTGTGCACCGGATTGGCTGCTGGCAGCCGGGACAACGCCACAGGACGGTGGCCACACCCTGCTGCTGCTGACACTGCCCGACCTGACACCCGCGGCCGAATTTTCACTAAGCCAGCCGCAGACAGAGGCACTGCGAACGTGGGTGGCTGCCGGGGACGCTCCTGACGATGGACCGTGCCAGCTGATTCAACTGCAGGGAGTGCTGATGTGCGTGGGCAGTTCCCGCGCTGCCATTTCAGGAACGCCTGAGCGTATTCAGGCTGTCACCGGCAGCGTGCTGGAACACTGCTGGCTGCAGTCGGAAATGCTGCGACTGGAGCAGCAGATTTCCGGCCGCTGGCACGAGCTGGATGAGGACACCCCGGCCGCCTTCGAACTGACGGAACCCATGCTGGAACGTCGCCAGCAGTTGCAGGACAGATTCCGGCAGATGATCGCATCCAAAGCCCTGCTGGCTCGACTGGCTCCGCTGATTGACTGCCCGGCCGCCTGGCCCCCCACGCTCACGACTCAGGCCGCCGAACGACTGCGTGAAAAATCACGCCTGTCTGACCGTCTGCAGTTTTTGCGAGATCAGCTGGAGGTGTTTGAACGGATTTACGAACCCTGCGGTCAGCGAATCAGCGATTTCCTCAGCAGTCGCAAAAGTCACACACTGGAATGGGTGATCATCGTCCTGCTGGGCTTCGAGGCACTGCTGCTGCTGCTGGACCTGCTCAGCAGCCTGTCCGAAACCACCTGAGCTGCAGGATCGCACACGTCCATTCTTCACCCCGCGTTTTTCAGATGGCTCTACCCGATGCGTTATCGTTCCATCGATCTGCTGCGAGCCTATGCAATCGCCGTGATGGTCATGGTGCATTTTCTTGAGAATCTGTCCGGCACGCGGGACTGGAGCCCCGACGGATTCGGCGCTCCGATCTTCGCCTTCCTCAGCGGTGTCAGCTACCAGCTCTGGCTGGCCAGCCGACAGAATCGCGATTGCTCAAGCGATCGAATTTCCAAAGAAACCATGCGTCGCGGACTATTTCTGATCGGACTGGGATTTGTCTTCAATGCCCTTGTATGGCTGCCCGAGGACCTGTTCACGTGGGACGTACTGACCTTCCTCGGCAGCAGCATCCTCGTGCTGAATGTGGCTCGTCGCATGCCCGCACCGGCGCTGCTGCTGACAATCGTGCTGTCAGTCCTGCTCAGCCCCGTCATGCAGAAACTGGTCGATTACGATGCCTGGTGGCTCAATGGCTACTTTGAAACTGATCAGACACTGTCCGAACTGCTCACGGGGTTTCTTGTCACCGGTTACTTCCCGATCTTTCCGTGGATCGCCCTGCCGCTGACGGGTTTCATGTCCGCACCGGCGCTGCTGAACCCGCAGGCGGCCTGGAACAGCCAGAGAAAGTACTGGCTGCAGGCAGGCGTGGGACTGTCCGCGCTGGCCGCGGTGCTGCTGACGCTGCGGCTGACCACCGAGTGGGGCCGGCTGCGGTTGCCGGCATGGACCATGTTCCCCGCCTCGCTCACTTACATGACGGCAGCCATGGGCATCGTGGTTCTGCTGCTGGCCGGACTGCACAATCGAATCGATCAGCGGCAGGTCTGGCAGATTCCGGATTGGCTGATGTCACGAGCACAGCGTTTCAGTCGATTTTCACTGTCCATCTACGTGCTGCATCATGTCGTACATCTCTGGCCCCTGTGGCTGTACGGTCTGTGGAGCACCGGAGAGCCATCCGCGTACTGGGGGCAGGCGCTGTCATGGTGGCCCGCATTCCTGCTGTCCATGCTGTTTCTGATCTGCTGTGATCGGCTTCTGCTGCGAGTGGAGAAACACCGTATTCCGACGCTGGAAAACCTGTTGCGCTGGCTTTGTGAATGACGACGGCATAACACGCTGCGACCAGACTGCCCACCAGCGCCCCGGTCAGATGAGCCATCGGCACCGGGACAAATGTTCGATCGCTGACAAACAGAGTCTGTCCTGCCTGAATCTCGGCCGCGATCTTCAGGAACTGGCAAAGGACCGCCAGTCCCGCCACGGACGCCATCATCCGCCGGCCACTGCGCCACTCTTCCTGCAGCAGCATGGCGGCAGCCAGCGCGAACAGTGCGGAATCCACCCCGCTCAGTCCCCTGTAGCACTGCAGTTCGGGAGCCACCACCATCACAACCAGCGGGATCAGGCCTGCAGACCAGAACAACACTCGTCGACAGGCTCCGGGCCAGCGGCTCTCGCACATCCCACCAGCAGCCAGAAACACCACGGCATCCCACAGGCAATGGTTCCATGACCAGTGCAGCAGGTGACTGGACGCCAGTCGCCACAGTGAGCCGCAGATCAGGTCGGCAAAACGCAGCTCCAGCAGAGACTGCAATTCCGGACTCAGTTGCAGCAGCATGGCGACCGCGCTCAGCAGCAGGATTGTGGGAGCGGCGGCAATCCCCGCACGCAGATCGGCGACAAGTGCCGCCGCAGCATCAATCAGGCGGCGACCGTGATGGTCACGGTCGCCGCAGGTCCCGAGCACGTTCATCGTTCCAGCCCTTCACTCAGTTCTTCGTGGAACCACGAACGCCGCGTCGTCGAGCAGCCCACGCTGCTCCCGCGAATCCCAGTGCCGCCAGTGCCGACAGCGGATCAATGGCACCACCGCCACCAAAGCGAACCCCGCTGCCACCACCGCCGTTGCCCGGCGTTGAAGCAAACTGAGTCCGTGATGCCTGCGGTGGATTTGGTGAATTCCTCCACACCAGGTCTCCGGGCTGCACCGCCACTGGTGCGGCAGCCTGAGTCGAAGCATCAGGGGCAGCCCCGGTCGGAACGGCAGCCGCATCCGTCGCAGCCTGAGTTTCTGTTCCGACAGGTGCTCCCGGCGCTGGGCCGGTGCGAGCCAGTGCGGCGTCTCGCAGCGATTCCAGCTGCTGTGCCAGTCTCACCCGAGCCGCATCATCCCGCTGAAAACGCGTGGCATTGCGACGAGCGATCTGCCACCGCTGAAACTCAGAATCATTCTCCAGCACCAGAAACGATGCATACTCACTGACGATCGAATAACCCTCGCACAGCGACACAATGTCGGCCGCCAGCTGCGGCGTTTCCCCGGACCGACGAATCTCAGCCATCTTCTGCTGCACCTGCTCATACGCCCACATCCGCTCAATCTCAGGATTGCGGTCGTCCTGTTCAGGCAGTGTCACATCCAGCGACTGATTCATCGGCTGACCCAGAATGGTTGCGGAAACAGTGACCTTCGCCGAACCGGGCCTGCGATAGCGACCGTAGATCCGCAGCGGAGCACCGTGAAACAGATCGGGCAGCTCGCGAGGAGTCACATCAAACACGTCCGCACCTTCGATATCGATTTTCACGTCAATCGCTGCCGGACGCATCAGCTTGCGACGAAACATCTGCGCCTGACGGGCAAAATCGTCTTCCTGAGACACAAACGCGGCCAGTCCACCCGCTCCCTCAGCCAACTGCTTCAACAGCGGACGATTCACCTCGTTCCCGATCCCCACGCAGAAGACTCGCACGTTTTCCGGAGCCTGTTCAATCAGTCGAACCAGCTCCGCCTGTTCACGAGGCTCAGTCATCCCATCCGACAGCAGCACCACGTTCAGCGGCCGATCCGCATCCCGAAACTTGTAAGCTGTCTGCAGGGCCGGCCGCAGCACCGTACCACCGCGAGCCCGCTGCGATGCCAGATACTCACGAGCAGAAGCGCGAGTCGCGTCGTTGACAGCAGTCAGAGTACCGAAATGCAGGTTCGGGTCACTGCTGAAAGTCAGCACCTCAAATCGGTCCGCATCCGCGAGGGCGTCCAGAAACGACTCGACGGTGGCTCGGGACTGCACCAGCTTGCCCTGAGCCGCCATGCTGCCCGAGATGTCCACCAGAAACACATAGTCCATCCCGCCGGCAGTCGCTTCCAGCTCGGCACCGGCAGTCATCGTCAGCAGAAAATAACCGTCTGAGCCGGACTGCTTCGAGGTGATCAGATCGATCCCCGTTCGCGGACGCTCAATATCAAACCCCAGCACCACATCGCGTTCCAGACTTCCACCGGCCGTCTCAAGGCTGGCACGTACATACTCGGGCGAATGCTTCGAGATGACAAACTCGTCGTTGTGGGAAGGACTGAACAGCTTCTGGACGGGAATTTCGCTCTTCACATCGACCGTCATCGAAAATCGCCCGTGCACTTTCGCGTCGATGCCCGGTCGGGTCGTGGTGGCCAGCGGGTAGACATACGTCGCAGTGTCATGCTCAAAGTCCAGTTGCTGCTGCCATGTCAGCCAGATTTCCTGTTCGGCACCGGCCGCAATCGGAAAGATGCGCAGCTCAAATGTGCGAAAATCCGTCTGTTCAAGCAGGCCCGGATCGCGTTTCACAGCTTTATAGCTGTTGTAAATCTCCCGCGCTCGCTTCTTCTCGACCACCTCACCTGTCATCTCACGCCCGCCAATCAGCATGCGAAAATTGCTGACACTGGCCCCGGCCGGCACCGGAAAAGTGTACAAAGCCTCCACCACACGCTGCTCTGTGTTGCGGAACACCTGATGCACAGTCGTCACTGCGATCCCGTTGTTGATCACCACACTCACATCGTGCTGCTCAATCTGCAGCACACCGCCCATGCCCCCGTCCGCAATCAGCAGACCAGAAGCCCGTGCATGTTCGCCACCAGTCGTCGTCAGCAGCAACCCCGCCACCAACACGACCACACCCCAGACTGCTTTACCTGGACCTGACCAACGTTTCATAGCTCAGTCTCCCTGAACAGTAGTTGCACAAAAGCACTGACTCAGCGAGAATGCACTTCCGATGCCATTCGGAAACATCCGTCTTCAATCGCGGAAAACACGCTTTTTCACGCGTTTTCTGCATGCCTTAAGACACCAGCCACAAATGCCCCGGCAAGAAATGGCAGCCCGGTGATCATTCTGTGCCAGCCATGTCTCCCGGAATAGCAGACCATGAAAACTGATCCTCGGGGTATCCGGCTGGCTGTCTGCACACTGGCGGTGATCGTGCAGACGCTGGCCCTGCGAATTGCGGGGCAACCGTGGTCCTGCCAGTGTGGATCGTGGTCAATCTGGTCGGGCAATGTGGTTTCCAGCCACAATTCTCAGCATCTGCTGGATCCCTACGCTTTGACGCACCTGCTGCACGGTGTCGTGCTGGCCGGACTGCTGTGGTTGCTGCCGGCACGCTGCAACCCGTCGTGGCGATTTGCGCTGGCTTGTCTGGTGGAAACAGCGTGGGAGGTCCTTGAAAACTCACCCATGATTATTGAACGCTACCGCACCGCCACGATATCAACCGACTACTACGGCGACTCGGTGATCAACTCGATCGGCGACGTGGTCGCCTGCATGGCCGGTTTTCTGCTGGCAGAACGTCTCAGATTTAAATGCTCACTGCTGCTGTTTGCTGTCACTGAACTGATGCTGCTGGCCTGGATTCGGGACTGTCTGACACTGAATGTGCTGATGCTGGTTTCGCCCATCGAAGCCATTCGCGACTGGCAGGCCAGCGGCCTGCAATAATGAGAAGTCCGTCTGGACCCGCAACGATAAGCCACCCTACACTCTCGTGGGACATAAGAATGTATCGCCACAGGTGTTGACAGAGAGTGGTACACGCAGAACGGAGACGATCCCGAAAAAAGCGTTTCCGGCGTCGAAACCATCTGCGTGCCTTCGGATGCCTTTACAAGTCATTCTTTTCGTGTCTTTTGTGTCTGTCGTAGTTAAAATACCTGTTCACACCGCGCACTTCTTTTGACGTAAGCCACAAAACAATTGGTTTGACAAATTGGGCCGGGCAAGAATGACGCCGAGGACAAAAGGTAGCCCGAGCATTCCTGCCCGTCCCAGCCATCAAAAATACGGCGATACTCAATGAATTGAAGTCGGTTTGACGCCACAAGACGACTTTTGTCCCTCGCATCAAGAATGCCCGGTCTACCTGTCACAGCCCCTCCATACGACAACCGACAACCGACAACCGACAACCGACAACCGACAACCGAAAACCGAAAACCGAAAACCGAAAACCGAAAACCGAAAACTGACAACTGACAACTGACAACTGACAACTGACAACTGACAACCGTGCGAGCGATCCAATGAAGTTACAGAGTTTGTTTCTGTTGCTGCTGGCAAGTCTCAGTTGCGGTTGCAATTACGATTTTCCAAGTCGCTGGGCCATGGATCATCAGGAATATGCCCGGCGTTACAACAAACCGTACCCAGGAAATGAGCTGAAAAAACTGGGGCGAAAACTGAAACAAACCGCCGATGCCCGGCACCTGTCAGGTTCCACGGCGGCCTATTTTGGCGTTGGATCCAGCGATCCTTTATTCACAGTCGGAGCTGATATTGGAATGCTCAGATACTCCAGTGATTCCATCGAACACCGGATCGGACTGAGGAGCCTTGCGGGTACCGGTGATGCGGATCTGATGGCTGGCATTGATACCGGTGTGCGTTTTCATCTGCCGGTGCGTTTCACGCCTTTTGTCGGAGCTGGAGTTTACGGGGCAACAGGAGTCTTCGGAAAACCCGCCGAGGACGACAACGTCGACAACGACGACGATGACAGCGTCGACGAGGATGGTGAAACGTCCCGGAGCCTGTATGCCGCCGTGTACCCGGAAATCGGAGTCAGTTGGTGGCTGACTTCTCGATCTCGCGTCACGCTCAGTGCGCAGCACCACTTCTCCACCGCCGGTCGCGACTACGACTACACGTTTTTTGGCGTGACACTTGCCAGCCGATCCGGAGCCAGCAAGTCCGATGCGCCCCCACGCAGACCGGTACAGGAACTTGAATCGAACGAAGGGGCAGAAACAGACAACGAACAGATGCCCGAATTCGTCAGCCTCCCCACCGCAGCAGAGGATCCGTCGGCAGAGGATCCGTCGGCAGAGGATCCGTCGGCAGAGGATCCGTCGGCAGAGGATCCGTCGTTAGATCCGTCGGTAGAGGATCCGTCGGTAGAGGATCCGTCGGTAGAGGATCCGTCGGTAGACGCAGCGCAGCCGGAATGGATCGAAACATCGGAACACCCGGAATCTGATCCGCAGCAACTCAAAGCCTTCAACCCCGACCAGCAGGTCAGACCGTGAGCCGCAATCCTGACCTGCAACGAATCCGTATCAGCCAGCGGGCACGAGGACTGCTGCTGATGGCTGCCATGCTGTCAAATCTGCCGAGCCCCGCTGTCAGCGAACGAAGTCCC
Organism: uncultured Planctomycetaceae bacterium; assembly: GCA_903896675.1. Taxonomy (GTDB): domain Bacteria; phylum Planctomycetota; class Planctomycetia; order Planctomycetales; family Planctomycetaceae; genus SXXK01. Next base: position 9,647 of record CAITYU010000354.1, on the reverse strand, counting down.
GGAATCCCGCTGCTGGCCACGCCCCTGCATTTCGACGTGGTTGTGTATCACGCTGGCCCGGCGGGAATCGCTGCGGCAGCCGCAGCAGCCTCCAGCGGCTGCTCCGTACTGTTGGCAGATCCGGCCCCACTGGCTGCAACCGCAGCGACCGATTCTCCGAACGTCACCCTCCTGCGACAGACTGATATTGTCGCGGTCCACCGCCCCCCCGGCGTCGATCGCATTACGGCCCTCATACTGAAAACTCGAAAGTCGTCCGACTCTCCGGCTCATGACCGGCTGACGCTGACCTGCGGCATCGTGATCGATGCATCTGCCGCAGGTGACGTGCTGAAACTTTGCGGTGAAACATGGCACTCCGCCATGTCTCAGCCACTCACAGCGCCGTGGGGCACTCAGTCACACAGTGAAACGGCTGCGGGTGACGTCCGGACTCTGCTGCATGCAGACTCTGTTGCGTGCTGTGATCACGACAGCAGTCAGATCCGCGAATCATCGCCGTCTGCTCTGCCGATCCAGATCCCCTGGGGGGCGGTTGTCCCGAGACACCTGAAAAACCTGCTGATTCCGCGGGGCGACAGCGCAACCGGAAAAGCCGCGGGCTGCGCAGCAGCACAGGCTCTCCGCGAGCAGACACCGGTCCAGCAGTTGTACGTTCCCGCCCTGCAGCAGCGGCTGATCGCCACCGGCTGCTCACTGATCAGTGTCAGTGATGTGCGTCCGGAACATCCTGACTTTGCGGCCGTCCAGTGGTGGGGACTGCAGGGCGGACTTCATGGGCTGTATAAAACGCCGGTCCCGTTCAGAATTCCCGACACGCCACCGCACGAACAGTCCACTGAGGACAGACCTGACCATGCTGCCCAGCTTGCGCAACCCCTTTCACCGACGCTTGCCAAACGCTGGCAGACCATCGCTCTGATCGCTGGTGTAACGCCACAGGAATTACCCGCCATCACTCCCGACACGACTCGCGGAGAATTCATTCGCCACGTCTGGTCCCTGGCCATGCGCACAGCACCGGCGTTCTCCGTTCGCTCAACATCACCCCATGCGGCACCGCGAATCAACCCCGCTGCTTTGCCCGGGACTCATCCCCCCGGTGAAGTTGATAATCAGCAACTGGCTGCTTTGGTGATTCGTAATGCTGACGGGCTGCCGGGTATCGTTGTTGATGACTGCGATGCGGAGCTGCAGGGAGCGTGGCAGTATTCCACCCACACACCGCCATACGTCGGACGCGGCTATCTGCACGACATGAACACCGGCAAAGGCAGGAAATCCGCTACCTATCGCCCACAGTTGCCGAAAGACGGCTGGTATGAAGTTCGGCTGTCTCACTGTCGCAACATCCGTCGCTCGACCAACACGCTGATCACCATCAGTCATGCAGACGGTCAGACCAGCCTGCGACTGAATCAGCAGTTGACTCCGGAGCACGGCCAGTTGTTCCGCACGCTGGGGAGCTTTCGCTTCACTGCCGGCAGTCAGCACTGGGTCCGCATTTCCAATGATGACACCACCGGCAAATATGTGATCGCTGACGCCCTGCAGTGGATTCCCGTTGATGTGGTGCGTAACGCGTCTGGGACGACTGAGTCACGGTGAGTTTCCAGACGCCCGAACAGTCTTTTGCTGTGTCAGGAGTGACCGAGGTGTTTGCGGATCTGGCTGGCGGCGGAGGAGATCTCTGCGAGCAGATCGTGGATTTCCTGAGTCTGTTTTGCAAGTTCCTCGAGGGCTTCAGGGGAATGACTGCGGTTTCCGGTATCGACGATGATGCGTTCAAGTCTGTGCAGTTTCTGCTGGAACGATTCAGCGAGGAGTGGCGCGAGGTCACGTGCGGCCTGGCGGACGGGTTTTGTCAGGTTTTGCAGCATTTCGCGTTCGGCATCCCGAGCGGGCGGTGTGAGCACGCGAGGGGCGGTGTTGGCTTTCTGCTGCAGGGCTTCGAGGTCGACCAGCCGTCCGAAAGGTGACGAGCCGCTGCGGGCGGCCTTCTGAGCCTCCTGGATTTCGGCCAGCATGGCTTTGGCGCGAGCGGATTCCGGTTGCAATCGCAGGACATCGTGCAGACATTTCTGGGCAAGTCCCAGATTTTTCATGTCGCTGTAGGTGCGGGCCAGCTGCAGGTGAGCGTCTGCAAAATCCGGGTTGATTTTGAGGGCTTCCTTCCAGGCGGAGATGGCCATGGTCTGCATTTTGAGTGCCCGCTGGGCGATGCCCATGTTGTACCATGCATCAGCACAGCGACGGTCCTTCTGGACTGCCCGCCGGAAAATCTCGACGGCTTTCTTGTGTTCACCCATTTTATTCAGTGCTGCACCGAGATTGACCCACCCCGCGATACAGTGCGGGAAATCCCGAGTCAGACTTTCGAAGGAACTGCGGGCTGCTTCCAGTTGACCGGCCCGAAAGCAGGCGGTGCCGTGCAGCAGCAGACCGTCTTCGCTTTTGCTGAGCTCCGGCAGATTCTGCAGCAGATCGATCGCCTGCTGAATCTGCCTGCTGCGGAGCAGAGCGCGTGCCTGCTGCAGCGGTGAGCCCGATGAATCTTGTGAATTCATTTCCGATCCCTTCAGGTGGGGGGGGGGAAATTGAGGAAAGCCGGGGAATCTGGCTGGCGAGTTCAACCGGATCGTGGCGGGCGGGTGCCGATCCGGCAATATCTGCGTGGTTGTCGGCATGGAGGCGGAAATCGCCGCTGCCGACCGGGTTGCAATGGCACGGGCAGCAGACGCTGACCGGTTGAGGCCCGATTATACGGTTGTGGCGGACCGGGAAGGAATCTCGGTTTTCCAAAAATGCCGGAAAAGGCGGCCGAAGATCTTTCCCGCCTTGCCAATGTCAAACGGGGAAAGACAGCGCGACGGGAGATTCCATGTTTCAAGCGGCAAAACCGGGTCCGCCGATCGAGGACATCGGAGACGAGACCCGCTGTGGGAGCGTTTCCGCGAAGTCGCTCGAATTATGGAATGCGCAGGTACAGGATGTCCGGAATGACGCTGCGAAAGCTTCTGGCTGTCGTACTGACGGCTGCTGGATTGTTTTCTGGTGCCAGTGCTGAGGAAAGTGGTCGCCGGCAGACGCCACTGGTGCGTGCCGTGCAGCAGTCGCGGCATGCGGTGGTCAACATCCATACCGAGAAGACGGCCGCCGAGGAAAAGGGCGCAAGAGTTTTCAATCCTCGGCCGCGCAAAGTCACAGGCATGGGCACCGGAATCGTGCTGGATGAGCGCGGCTACATTGTGACCAACTACCATGTGATTCAGGATGTGGATCTGGTCACGGTGACGCTGTTCAACGGCAGCAGTTATGACGCTCAGGTCATCTCGTACGATCGCCGCCAGGATCTGGCGATCATTCGAATCGAACCGGATGAGCCGATGCAGGTGCTGCCGATCGGGACTTCCAGCGACCTGATGGTGGCGGAAAACGTCTATGCGGTCGGTAATGCCTTCGGGTATGAAGACACGGTCACGTCCGGAATCATCAGTGCACTGCACCGGGATGTTGAAGTGGATGAAGTGCAGTCTTACGAGAATCTGATCCAGACAGACGCCAGCATCAATCCGGGAAACAGCGGTGGTCCGCTGCTGAATCTTGACGGCGAAGTCATTGGCATCAATGTGGCCATTCGTTCGGGAGCTCAGCGGATCGGGTTTGCCATTCCGATCGACGATGCTCGTCGCACAATTGCCCGTCTGCTGAGCAGTGAGAAGCTGAGCGGGCTCAGCCATGGAGTGGTCGCAGAGGACGTGAAGACGGCAGAGGAATGCAAGCTGGTGGTGCGTTCGGTGGCAGCAGAAAGTCCGGCTCAGGCGGCCGGCCTGCAACCCGGTGACGTGATCACAAAAGTCCGTGAAATCACGGTCCTCGATGGTGTGGATTTTGAGCGGGCGCTGCTGGGCGAAGCGCGCGGCAGGTCCGTGGACGTGGTGCTGCTGCGAGAAGGTCGCACGCTGACCCGCCAGCTGCAACTGGACGCTGTGGCCCCGGCCAGCCCGGATGTCGCGGCTGTCGAGCCCCGCGACAAGCCTGAAGGCCAGCGCGTGGTGGCACGACCAGTATCGACCCAGCAGAAACCAGAGACCACCGCCGTGGATGCTCCTGTGCCTGCCGTCGATGCCGGGTTTGACCGAGCATGGGAAGTTCTGGGGATTCGCCTGCGTCCGCTGAATGAGACGGAGCGACTGGAAGTGACCGGCAGGTCGTTTCCGGGGGCCAGAGGTCCGGTTCGCTACAACGGCGGAATGAAGATCACCAGTGTGCGACCCGACAGTGTAGGAGCCAGTCTGCTGCGTGAAGGAGATGTCCTGCTGGGACTGGATGGCTATGAAACGGTCAGCTCTGGCAACCTGGGATTCATTCTTGGGGAGGGCCGGGTGGCCACGTTGTCGGGGATGAAGTGTCAGTACTACCGAAAGGGCAGCAGTCCATTGGAAGGGTTGCTGCACCTGAATCGCTGATTCCTGGCCGTTATGAATGTGTCGGCGATGACGTATTTACAGGCTGTGCCCGAGACTCCGATTCTGGGGATCACGCAATGATCAGGCGGGTTGCAGCCCCCAGTGTTCTGTACAAACGAACAGATAACCATACGAATCTTGACGAAAGCGAACGTCGGACTGGATTCCGTTCTTTCAAACACGGAATCTTTGGAGTAAGTAAGGGTATCACAAACTGCGCTGTTTCGGCCGTCCTGGGGTAAGTCTGCGCCTGCGGTGTTCTCCAGGGTGGCGGAATTCTGGCGGCGCAGGGGTTTCCAGAAATCCACAAATGGGGCTTGCTGCGGGCCGGATCAGATCCGGTGTGGCAGCAGCGGCGCAATTGACATGTCAACGACGTTTCGAACCTGCCCGGGCTGCCAGTCGATGATTCTGTCGGACACCGATGAGTGTCCGCAGTGTGGGCATACGTTTTATCAGCGGCGTGGCACCGATGCTCAGCCGACGTCACCGCAGGTTCGTCGCGGGACGACGGAGGTTCGGGTTGGCTGTCCGCACTGTGGTGAGATGGTGCGTGCGGGGCTGGTGCGATGCTGGAACTGCAATGGGTTCATGAAGGAAGAGATCGCTGCGCGGTACGCGGACCTGACTACAAATCCGCAGAAGATCATTTACAGTATGATTCCGCTGGAGGAGCGTACGGACTATCTGCCGGCGCGTGTCGCGACAGCCAGCGACGACAGCGACGGGTTTACTCTGGCTGACGACGTGCTGGCGGATTCTGCTCCGGGCGGTGGCTTCGCCCTGCCGGCCGCTACCACGAATGCTCCGGTGGCCGACCTTTCTTCATCACCTGATCGTCCGCAATCGACGACTCCGCGTGGCAAGGGCGTCATTGCTGATGCGCTGGAAGCCGAGGCTTCACTTGCGGACAAGGCTGCTGCATCCGGCGACAAGTCGGCTACTGCAGCAGAGAAGGCGGCTGAGGGTGCGTCAGCGAAGTCGGGAGGTGGCGGAACGGACGATCTGTTTTCGATCGCGATGCAGGAGCAGCGTGATGACCGGCGTCGTCGCAGTGAGCGACTGGCTGAGCGGGCGAAGCGTCAGATGCTGTTGCCCTGCAAGTGCGGAGCCTGGGTTCGAGTGACGGACGAAATGGCGGGCAAGGTGGTGCGTTGCCGTCAGTGTCGCCAGCCGGTGCAGGTGCCTGAAATTCGTCGTCGTGTCACGGAGAAGAAGGAAGAATCCACTGCTCCGAAGCTGGACGTCACCTGGGTGAACGATGTCTGGTTCCATGTACTGACTCCGACCAGCGTTGTACTGAAGCCCGGCAGTGCTGCGGCACAGCACACGGAAGCCGACATTGCGATTACTGACACCGGCGTACACATCATCGCTTTTGAAAGCGGTGAAAAGAAGAAGAAATCACTGCTGGGCTTTGGGTCTTCGGACAGGAAACAGGATCGGACGGCTCACCGGAAGCAGGTTCGTGATGAGATTGCTGCGAAGGGTTCGCTGAGCGGACTGACGGGCTGTGATGTACGCAGTATCAGTGTCGATGATGTGCGTTCGCTGAAACTGGTGCAGCCGATCGTGAAGGTGCAGGAATCAATGTTTGCGGGCGTACCGATTTTCGGCGAGGGCCGCATCGCTGTGTTTCTGCCCATTGCTCGCGAGCAGGGTCAGCAGGCCTACTGTTCCTGCACCATTTCCGGCTGGCGACTGCTGGCAGCCCGACTGAAGGAACTGTTTTCTCTGGAACTGCCGACGGCAGAGAACGGCGTACCAGAGGCAGAGAAATCGGATACTTACAGCTGTTTCGTCAATCAGTCGAAGGTGGAATCCATCCGCAACCTCGTGTACTACCAGCAGGATCCGGGATTTGAGCTGGAGCTGTCCGGTTTTCGCTGCACGGCCTGTGGTGCTGTGGTCAGCGAGGAAGGCCGGAAGAAGAACAAGCTGGGTGGTGCAAATGGCAGCGGAATTGCCAAAGCCAAGTGCCCGAAGTGCAGTGGCAAAATGGGTGAAGACAAGCTGTTCCGGCTGAAGAAGTCCCCTGAGAAGCCAGCGGCTGAGTGATCAGTCGGCCACAGGTCTCAAAGACTGCTCCATCACCTTGTAGCCGGCATCACGGAAACCCAGGCTCTGATAGCACTCCTGTGCCGCTGTGTTGTCGTGTTCCACATACAGCCTGAGGCACACCGGGTTGTCTTCCATCTGTGCCACTGCTGTTGCGAATTGCAGCAGTCGCTGAAAGACCTTTTGACGTCGGCAGTCAGCCTGCACGTAAACACTCTGCAGCCAGATCATCCAGCCATTCCGCCAATCGCTCCATTCGCGAGTCAGCATCAGTTGTCCGACGACGCCCGCCTCATTTTCAGCCACAAAGTACCGGACTTCAGGGTATCGGCCAAGTCCTCCCTCAACTCCGGCCAGTACCAGGTCCCGATCCAGAAGTCGGTGTTCGGTTTCCCAGGCGAGTCGGCAGTTGAAGTCGGCCAGAACTGTGGCATCGCTGAATGCAGCGGATCGGAATCGGACATCCATAATCAGGGTCCTGAGCACAGTTCGATGACGTGATTGTCGGGATCCAGCAGGAACACCTGCACGGCACCATCAGGTCTGAGTCTGGCGTCGTCCATCAGCGGAATGCCCGCAGCCTGCAGTTGAGCAGCCGCGGTTCGAGCATCCGGCACAGCAAAGGCGATGTGGTGGTTTCGCGTACTGCGCTGCAGCACTTCGACCGGGAATCCGGCAGGGCCGCTGAGATCGTGTTCCAGAATCAGATGGATCAGAGTGGCTCCGGCCTGAAACCAGCAGCCCGCGAAACTGAAGGCTGGTCGCGGCACCTCCCGCATACCCAGCACATCCACGTAAAACCGGCGACTGCTGGCAAGATCCTTCACGACGAACGTGACGTGATCAAGCTGCAGAACACTGACGACAGAGGCCGACATTGGCGGGTTCCTGTGCTGGAAGCTGAGCGATCGAAGGACAGCCCGGAGACATCACGGAGCCGAGTTCGCTCGCACATAAATGTTTGCAAACTGAGCGGGACCAGCCGCTGACAGCGAAAAGGCGGTTTGCGTCGCAGCAGCGTCCGCCACGACCGGCTTGTCGTTCACGTGAATCGTCAGGCGACCGGACGTCACCTGCATCTGAATCCGTGCCCAGTCACGGCCTCCCAGTTGCTCAAGCGACAACTGCTGCCCGGCGATCGTCACGGACTGACAACCGTCCCCCGGCCGCACGTCCACCAGAAACGTTCGCTCACCAATCGACTCCTGACTGAGCAGAACGGCGTCCGCCGCCACCGTGGCACGACCATCATAACTGAGCGTCCAGTCGTGCGACTGCCAGTGACCGGCACCCGCAACCGTCGGCAACCAGCCACGCAGGTTCAATCCCGTATAAATGCTGCGGAATCCTCGCGCTGCCACCGCCACGTGCTCGGCTGCCACCGGAGTCTCCGGAAGCTCCTGAATCCGCAGGTTGCGATACTGCACAGTACCACCTTCCGACTCAATGCAGATATAACCCTTGCGGGGACTGGCGTCGGTGCCGCGAGTCACGACTTTGCCGTTCACCGCAAGGCTGATCGCCCCGTCCCGACACTCAATCCGGTAATGATTCCACTCGGGTGACGCCTTCGCTCGCTCCTCCGTTGGAAACGCTCGACTGCCACCGCGCCCATTCACCGGAGTCATCGTTGCACCATGTATCGGGAAAATGTCCCCATGCGTGGTGTGTCCCTTGCCCTGACCATACCCATGATCCAGCACCTGCACTTCAATGCTGCGGTGAAATGGCACGCCCTTTGACGTAATGTCGTCAGCCCACACGAAAATCCCGGCGTTCCCGCCCGGCACCATGTGCCGCCACTCCACCTCCAGAATGAAGTTCTGGTACATCCGCTCCGTCCGCAGCTCGCCCGTCGGACGGCCACTGCACACCAGCATGCCCTCCCGGATACTCCACGTGTCCCGCGGAGTATTCACCAGCACCCAGCCCGACAGATCACGCCCGTTGAACAGCGGTTGAAAGTCGTCCTGAGCAACCGCGGACGACAGGATGACACCAGACAGACAGATCAGCACCATGGAATGAAATAACGCGCGGCGAAACGTCATGGCAGGAAACTTTCGGCAGGCAGAAGTCTGTGAAGGCGAATGTCGCTGACTGGCGACCAAACGGGAAGCCGATCACTTTTTCAAATGGAAGTAGGCGTGAATATGAGGCTGGCCTCGGAAATACCAGACCATCTCAGGGCTTTCAATCTGCCACGTGTCCCAGACCTGATCATTGCCGATGTCGTAGCGACCGGCAAACCACGAAACATGCAGCTGGTCCACCAGACCGCGTTCCTGAATGGTCTGCATCGTGGCTTCGACGTCGTCGGAACGGAACATCGCCAGCATTCGCTTCATCGTGTCCAGAAACAATTGCTTCTGATCTGCACTGAGACCTGAACAGGCCAGTCCATGAACCGGTGCGGACTTTTGAATCACCTGCGCCGGATCCTCGCTGCGCGGTTCCGCACTGACCAGCCCCTGCTGCTGCTGCTGAGCCGTCAGACCCCGCACGAACTCGTTGAAAATCCGCCCCTGATACCAGTACAGATTGCCACGATGATCACTGGCCTCATTGAAATTGTCCCGCATGTTTTCCTCGGAGTGCGGGTAGTGGCCGTAGAAGATGGGAGCCCCCCCGAACCCCTGCCCGCGGTCCGTCAATCCGCTGCAGCGGCGCGTCACATGATGACCGGTGTAGATGAATTCGAAATCGGGAGAATCCGGAGTCCCGAAGAAGCCGGCAGCCGGAGCATTTTTGGCCTGACCATACTGGTCAATCCGCACCTGCTTTTTGACGTCATCGAGGTATTCGCCGCTGTGCAGCGAATCAAAGATCCGCTGAATCAGTTCCTGCTGATCCTGATTGAATGTGGCCGGAATGCGGTACTCGGGATGAATGTACCACCAGTTGCTGACGTACTGCCGTCGTGGATGATCAGCCGGCAGGCACACTTTGGCTCGCTGTTCATCACTGAGACTTTTGTAAAGCTGCAGCGGCAATGGATCGCTGGAGCATGGGGTGACCGGTGCCGCTGCGACAGGGCGGACGGCCGAGTGCGGCAGCACAAGCCCGGCCGCGGTGGTTGCTGCGGCAGCGAGGAAACTGCGACGTGGAAGTGCGTTCATG
>CAITYU010000353.1 GCA_903896675.1 uncultured Planctomycetaceae bacterium | reverse complement strand
GAAAGACGCGAAAAGTTTTCAGTTTTCAGTGGTCAGTGGTCAGTGGTCAGTGGTCAGTGGTCAGTGGTCAGTGGTCAGTGGTCAGGGGTCAGGGGTCAGGGGGCAGGGGGCAGGGGGCAGGGGGCGGTGGTCAGTGGTCGGGGGTCGGTGGTCGGTGGTTGGTGGGGTATGGATTTGAGGACGAGTTTGTGCGGTGTGATTGGTGTCTGGCGGGGCTGCTGTGGCTTTGAGAATTCTGAATTTTTCGCGTGAATTTCCCCAGGAATTTCCTGTGGTTGGCGAAGCAGTGGGCTTGGGGGGGGGTGGGGCGTGAGGTGGCGTTGGAATGAGCGAGGCTGGCGATGACACTGCGAATTGAACAGTTGTGCAAGACTTATGGGAACGGGGTGAAGGCGCTGGATCAGGTCAGTCTGGAGATCCCGATCGGGATGTACGGATTGCTGGGACCGAATGGAGCGGGCAAGTCGACTCTGATGAGAACTCTGGCGACGCTGCAGGATGCCGATTCCGGATCGGTGTTTCTGGGGGAGCTGGACGTGTTGTCTCAGAAGCAGCAGGTGCGTCGGTTACTGGGGTATTTGCCGCAGGAGTTCGGAGTGTATCCGCGGACATCGGCAATGGAGATGCTGGATCACATAGCGATTTTGAAGGGGATCACGAATTCGCGTGAGCGTCGGGAGGTGGTGGAGGGGATGCTGGAGCGAGTGAATTTGTTTGCGCATCGGAAAAAGGCGATCAGTGGTTTTTCGGGTGGTATGAAGCAGCGTTTCGGGATTGCTCAGGCGCTGCTGGGCAATCCGCAGCTGTTGATTGTGGATGAGCCGACGGCCGGGCTGGATCCTGGCGAGCGGAATCGGTTTTACAATCTGCTGTCGGAGGTGGGTGAGAACGTCGTGGTGATCCTGTCGACTCATATTGTGCAGGACGTGAAGGAGTTGTGCACGAGTATGGCGATCATTCATCAGGGGCGAGTTGTGTATGCGGGTGCGCCGGTGCAGGCGGAGCAGAACCTGCGTGGGATGATCTGGCAGAAATCGATTTCTCGTCAGGAACTGGACGAGCATCGGCGGGAGTATCGGGTGATTTCCACGAAGCTGGTGGCAGGTCGGCCGTTGATTCATGTGCTGAGTGAGTTGGCTCCGGGGGCAGGATTTTCGCAGGTTGACCCGGACCTTGAGGACGTGTTTTTTTCGCTGGTGAATCAGGCGGGGTGAAGGTGTGGTATGTGGGGTGTGGGGTGTGGGGTGGTGTGTTGGGTGTTGAGTTCGGGGAGCATTTGCCGGTATGTTTGGCACATTCTTTCGTTTTGAGCTGTGGTACTGGCTGCGTGGGTTCATGTTGTACGTGTTTGTGCTGATCAATGCTGTGATGGCATTTTCCGCGACGTACTCGGACAACGTGCGGATTGGTGGCAGTCTGGACAACGCTCACCGGAATGCTCCGCATGTGATCCAGGCGTTTTATGCGGTGATGGGGCTGGTGTGTTGTCTGATGACGACAGCTTTTGTGAATTCCGCTGCGACTCGGGATTTTTCCTGTCAGACGAGTGGTTTGATTTTCTGCAAGCCGATTGGCCGTTTGTCGTATCTGCTGGGTCGTTTTTTCGGATCGGCGTTGACGGCTTCGTTGCCGTTGCTGGGAGTTTCGCTGGGCATTATTCTGGCGGGCTGGGGTCCGGGCAATGATCCGGACCGCTGGGGTTCGATTTCGTGGTCGGCGCATGTCTGGGGTTATCTGCTGTTTGGCCTGCCGAACACTCTGTTTCTGGGTGCTTTGATCTTTGCACTGGCGACGCTGTTTCGCAGCACGATTGTGTCATTCCTGGCTGTGATTCTGCTGTTGGTTGGTTACAGCGTTTCGGCCAGTCTGCTGACGGATCTGGACAATCAGCAACTGGCGGCTCTGCTGGATCCGTTCGGGATTCGGACATTTGGCGTGGAGACGAGGTACTGGACTGTAGCCGAAAAAAATACTCAGTATCTGACGCTGACTGGTCTGATGCTGTGGAACCGTTTGATCTGGCTGGGGGTGGGGTTGCTGATCCTGGCGGTATCCTGTCGGCGTTTTTCATTTTCGGAGCGAGTTGCGCGGGTATCGCGGGTAGCGGATGGGCGAACGGGTGTTGGTCGTGCGGTGGTGCTGCGCGAGGCTGGTGTGTGTCGAACGGGGACCGCGGTGACGCTGAGGCAACTGCTGAGTCAGGTGCGGATTGATTTTTTCAGTACTGTGAAGAGTACGGTGTTCGTGGTGATTATTGTGTTTGCGATGGTGAATACGCTGGCGAATCTGGTGTTTTCATCCGGCGAGGGTTTTGGGCTGAAGTCGCTGCCGGTGACCTACAACATGATTGATCTGATTCGCGGATCGATGTTTTTGTTCCTTGTGGCGATCATCACATTTTTTGCGGGTGTACTGGTGTGGAAGGAGCGGGAGGCTCGGCTGGACGACGTTTACGATGCCCTGCCCTTTCCGAACTGGATTATGTATTCGGGGAAGCTGCTGTCATTGACGTTGATTGTGGTGCTGGTGTTGTTGACGGGTATGATTGCGGGCATGGTGACTCAGGCGGCGAACGGTTATCAGCGATTTCAGGTGTCGCTGTATGTGACAGAGCTGCTGGGGCTGGATCTGTTTCGGATGTTCTGTCTGATGGTGCTTGCGATGCTGTCGCATGTTCTGGCGCCGAACAAGTATCTGGGCTATTTTCTGTTTGTGGTGCTGTTGCTGGCAGATTCGTTTGTGTGGCTGATGCTGGGTGTGGAATCGCGGCTTGTGAATTTCGGATCGCTGCCGGACTACACGTATTCAGATCTTTATCTGTTTGCCCCCTTTGCTCGTGGCCTGCGTGCCTTTGCCGTTTACTGGCTGTTGTTTTCCGTGCTTGTTTCGATCGCTGCCACTCTGTACTGGCAGCGTGGTCGTGAGACCCACGTGAAGGCTCGGCTGCAGGCTGCGTGGCGTCGCTGGAGTGGTTCGATTCGGTGGACCAGTCTGCTGGTGCTGTGTGGCTGGGCGATCGTGGGCGGCTGGATCTGGTACAATACTCAGGTCCTGAACGCGTGGCAGACTGCTGAGGAGCGTGAAGACCGGCAGGAGCGGTATGAGCGAGAGCTGAAGGCGAAGCACGAGGGTCAGTTGCAGCCGCGGACAGTGGACATTCGTTATGAAATTGATCTGCAGCCGGAGCGGCGTGCTCTTGAGCTGCGAGGCCGTGAGACTCTGGTCAATCGGGAGTCGGTGCCATTATCGCAGGTGTGTCTGAATCTGGCGGACGGTTACGAGACAGAGGTGCAGTTGGAGCGAGGTGTTCTGATCGAGGAGTTGCCGGATTTGAAGTATCGCGTCTACAGGATTGATCCGCCGCTTGAGCCTGGTGGCAGTCTGCAGATGAAGTATACGGTGAAATACGCAGCAAAGGGATTTGAGAATTCGGTCAGTCGCAGGGAGATCGTGCAGAATGGTACATTTTTCAACAATGGGATCTGTCCGCAGATTGGTTATCAGACGGAGATTGAGTTGTCTGATCGGAACGAGCGGAGGAAGCGCGGACTGGGTGAACCGGAGTTGATGCCTGCTCTGGACCCGACGGATCTGTCAGCGCGCGCCACGAACTACATCAGTGCCAGCAGTGACTGGGTGAATGTGGAGACGATTATCAGTACGTCGCCGGATCAGATCGCAGTGGCTCCGGGATCTCTGCAGCGAACGTGGGAGGAGAACGGGCGGCGGTATTTTCACTATCGGGTGGATCATCCTTCGCTGAATTTTTATTCGTTCATTTCTGCGCGGTACGAGGTAGCGCGGGACGAATGGAACGGGGTGCAGACGGAGGTGTATTATCATCCCGAGCATTCGTGGAATGTTCCGAATATGATGCGATCGATTCACAAGTCTCTGGAGTATTACTCGAAGAACTTCGGCCCGTATCGCCATCGTCAGGCGCGGATTATTGAGTTTCCGCGGGTGGCTGAGTTTGCACAGGCGTTTCCCGGTACCATGCCGTATTCTGAGGCGATCGGATTCATAGCCGACATTCGGGATGAGGATGACATTGACATGGTGTTTTACGTGGTGGCGCACGAGATGGCTCATCAGTGGTGGGCGCATCAGGTGATGGGTGCCAACATGGAGGGGGCGACGGTGCTGTCAGAGACGCTGGCTCAGTACTCGGCGCTGATGGTGATGGAGCGGGAGTATGGTCGGGACATTATGCGTCGTTTTCTGCGGTATGAGATGGACAATTATCTGCAATCGCGCGGGATGGAGATGCTGAAGGAGCGGCCCCTGCGGCGAGTGGAGGCGAATCAGGGATATATTCATTATCGCAAAGGCAGCGTGGTGATGTATCAGTTGAAGGAGGTGATTGGTGAGGAGCGTGTCAATGCTGCGCTGCAAAAACTGGTGGATCGGTTTGGGTATCGGGAGCCGCCGTATCCGACATCTGTGGATCTGATAGATGCGCTGCGTGAACAGACTCCACCTGAGCATCACGGATTGCTTGAAGATTTATTTGACAGGATTGTGCTGTATTCCAATCGAGCGGTCAGTGCGGTGATGCAACCGCTGGCGGGTGATCGCTGGCAGGTGACGCTGGAGTTGGAATGTCGCAAGTTTGAGGCGGACGAAACGGGTAACGAGCGGGAGGTGGAGTTTGAGGAGTTGCTGGAGGTGGGGGCATTTGCGGCGCCGGAGCGTGGTGAGGAGTATGGTGCGGTGTTGGCGCGGCAGCGTGTGCGGGTGAAATCCGGCAAAAACTCAGTGGTGTTTCAGACCGCCGGGAAACCGGACACGGCCGGGATTGACCCGTTTCTGCTGCTGGTGGATCGTCTGCCGGCGGACAATGTGCGCAAAGTCCGGACGGAGTAGCGTGGGGAGGCGGCATTGAGGGAATGCACCACCAGCCACACGGATATCATGTGGAATGGGGTGTTGTTTTCACTGCGGATGAACACAGATTGCCACTGAGGATTTGGTCAGGGATGGCTGAGTTTTTGTGAATGAGGTTTTGGGTGGTGAGTGGCTGACGAGTTGCCTGCAGTCGGGAGTGATTCTGATGATGCTGTGTTGGTGGCGTGGGGTGTGGATGTGGCTGGTGATGGTGGCCTGTGCGGGTGTGATTGGGGCTGAGGAGTTGGTTCTGGCGGGTGGTGATGAGGTATTCATCGTGGATGTCGGGGAGGCTGCGGCGGGGCGTGTGAGCAGGCTGTGGCGCTGGAGTGGTCAGGAGGCAGCCGACATTCCGGAGGAGGTGCGGAAGCAGTTCCACCATATGGACGAGTGTAAGGTGGTGGATGGTGGTCGCCGGGTGCTGGTGTGTGCGTCCAATGGCGGGTGTGCGCTGATTGAGCGGGCAAGTGGCAGGGTTGTGTGGCGAGCGACGTCCCGAAATGCGCATTCGCTGGATCTGCTGCCGGGCGATCGAGTGGTGGTGGCCAGTTCTCTGAGTGGTGATCATGTGGAGGTATTTGATCTGCAGGGTGCGGCGGTTCCTGTCCTGCGGGTTCCACTGCATTCTGCTCATGGAGTGCTCTGGGATGGGCTGCGACAGTGCCTGTGGGCGCTGGGGTTTGATGAGTTGCGTCGATATCGGCTGGTCGACTGGTCATCTGAGAAGCCTTCGCTGCAACTGGACGGATCGTGGCGTTTACCGGATGACGACGGTCATGATCTGCGTGCGGTGCCGGGGTCTGCGGACCTGTTGTTGACGACGGGGCGGAAGGTGTTGTTGTTTGAGCGGGACAGTGGGATGTTTCGGGTGCATCCGGAGCTGGGTGGCGAGGCGAAGGTCAAGTCAGCGGATGTGCATCGGGTGAGTGGTCGTTTGGTGGTCAGTCGCTGGACATCGCGGGTGCAGTTGCTGGGACCGAGCGGTGTGATCGAATTTACGGACGCGAAGCCGTACAAGGCGCGTTGGGTGGATTGAACGGGGGGCAGTTGTCAGTTGTCAGTGGTCAGTTGTCAGTGGTCAGTGGTCAGTGGTCAGTGGTCAGTGGGCAGTGGTCGGGGGTCAGGGGTCAGGG
>CAITYU010000352.1 GCA_903896675.1 uncultured Planctomycetaceae bacterium | reverse complement strand
TGGGTGGATCCCGCAGACACTCCGGCACCCGGCGAACAGCAACGATTTATCCCGATACATCTTTAGCGGTACCAGCTCCGGGCCGCGAACAACTGAGAGGCTGGCATGGCGGCAGAAGGCTCCGATCGCAGACTGATGAAACTGGTGAAAACTCGCATCGTGGCCACACTCGGCCCGGCCAGTGAATCCCCCGAAGTCCTCAAACAACTGGTGCTCGAAGGCGTCGATGTCTTTCGCCTGAACTTCGCCCACGGCAGCCACGCATGGTTGACCGAACTGGTGCGAAAAATTCGCCAAGTGTCGGCCGAACTGGATCGCCCGGTGGGTCTTCTGGGAGACCTTTCGGGGCCCAAAATCCGACTCGGAGAACTGGCCGGCGGTGAAACGTATTGCCAGGAAGGCGCTCTGTTCCGCTTTATCCGTGGCACTGAGTCCGTATCTTCCTCGGACCTCACCTGCACCTACGAACCACTCATCGACGACGTTCGTCCCGGTGACCGCATTCTGCTGGCCGACGGCACGGTCGCGATGCAGGTCGTGGACAGGGATCCGGCCGCCGGCTGGGTGCAGTGTCAGGTTGTGCAGGCCGGGAAGATTCGCAGTCGCCAGGGAGTCAATCTGCCGGGAGTTGCCCTCAGCACTCCCAGCGTCACTGACAAAGATCGCCACGACCTGGAATGGGCCCTGCAGCAGAACCTGGACTTCATCGGACTCAGCTTCGTGCGCCGCGCCGATGATATTCGCCAGTTGCAGCAGTTGATTCAAAGCCTGAAACCACGATTCACTCCCCTGGTAGTCGCCAAGATCGAAAAAACCGAGGCCATTGATGACCTCGACAACATCCTCGCTGTCACGGACGCCGTCATGGTGGCCCGCGGTGACCTCGGAGTCGAGGCGGAAATCAGTCGCGTCCCCGTGCTGCAGAAACTGATCATCCGCCGCTGCAACCAGCTGCGGATCCCCGTCATCACTGCCACGCAGATGCTGGACAGCATGCAGTCCAACGATCTGCCCACCCGCGCTGAAGTCACCGATGTTGCCAACGCCGTCCTCGATGGCACCGACGCCGTCATGCTGTCCGGCGAAACTGCCATCGGACAGAACCCTGTGCAATGCGTGCGGATGATGGAAAAGATCGCCCGCGAAGCTGAGGTGCTCGTGCAGCCTCAGGTGCCACAGGAAGCATCCGAACAGGAATCCCGCCGCGCTCGTCCGATTACCGAAGCTGTCACTCGCGGAGCTGTTGCTGCGGCCGACTTTCTGAAAGCCGATCTGATCGTGGTCGCCACCGTCACCGGACGCACTGCCCTCGCACTGTCACGCATGCGCGGCAAAGTCCCCATCGTCGCGTTCACCGATCGCGAAGAAGTTTCACGCAGAATGTGCCTCTACTGGGGCGTCACACCTCAGCTCAACCGCTCCGTTGCACAATCACCCGATTCACTGCTGAAACATGTGATTGCCTGGGGACGACGAAACGGGATACTGGAATCAGGCAGTCGAGTCATTCTGGTGGGACACGCCGCATGGCTGGGCGAAACACACGACCTGATGATGGTGCACGTCGTTCCGTAATACGGATGCCGGGCAAGCGGATTCAATCCAGCAGCGGCAGAATGCCGGGCAGCAGCAGGTCAGCCAGTTGTCGGTGACCGGCAGGATTCGGATGACACTGGTCCGTAGTCCAGCCACCGATGTCCGTACCCCGCTGCTCCGCTGCCGTCCAGTGCTGAAAGTGGTCCACCAGCGGCAGCTTCGTACTGGTTGCCACCGTGCGAGTCCGCTGCATGAATTGCTCCAGACGCAGATTCGGATGCTCGCCGGCACCGTTCAAAGCAGCCGTACGGCCCCAGCGCGGTTCTGTCATCAGCACCACCCTGATCTGCTCCTGCTGCAGCAGACGCACGATCGCACGCAGATTGTCCTCGAACTGCTGAGCCGTCAGGCGACTTTCGCTGCGCCCCTGGTCCACATAGCTGTCATTGGTGCCATACATCACCACGACAATCTGCGGCCTGCGAGACAGAATATCGGACTGCAGCCGTTTCAGAGCCTGATCTGTGCGTTCGCCACCAATCCCCTGATTCAGCACTTCGACCGTCCTGCCCGCAGCGAGCAGATCGCGCTGCAGCAGTGCACCAAACGTCTCTTCCGCCGTCACTCCTGAACGCACTCCCCTCGTGATGGAATCTCCCAGCACGATGATGCGAGTCGGAGGTTCGGGGGACAGTGCCAGCACACTCAGAAAACTCAGCAGCAGCATCGCCGTGGCAGACATCGCGGTCACTCCCCCGGTCCACGCCGGCGATCCTCAGGGCTGATCACACGGCAGACGTACGCCGCTGCAAGGGTGGCACCGCATCGGCAGAGCTCGATTCGCCGGGCAATGACTCATCATCCTGCCAGACGGCAGCCGGCAGATGCGGACCTCGCAGAGTCGACGTGGACTGCTCAATTCGCAGCAATTGTTCGCCCAGAGCACTGATGCGCCGCGAAACATCCTCATTATTCTGCTCGATACCGCCGGAAACGAGATTGATCACCCCCAGAAACAGCAGCATCTGAGCTACCGTGGTCACCAGCCAGCCTGTTGGGGTGTAATCCGCATAGCCGCCAAAGTGCCCGAGGATCACCATCGATGTACCAATGGTCAGCCCCAGAACACCGAGATACGACAGGGTCTGACCGATCAGTGAGGTGACGTTGGTACGTCGAGTATTCTGCTGTTCAACGGACATCGGACGTGGCGTACCCGCATAGATCTGATCCAGCGCCCTGACTGCCGCCGGGAATTCCGCACGCACTCGACCGTGATCTGCAGCCGCCAACTGCTGCATTGCTACGCCACTGTCAAAACGCAGTTTCGTCCCCGCAGCAGGGTTCGACTGAGCTGTGGCGGAAGCACCTGCTCCGGCTGGAGCGATCCTGGCATCGGCTGGTTGAGACTGGCTCATAACGGGGTCTCCTGGAGTCGGCGGAGTCGCTGGTCGGGACACCTGAGGCTTGCGGGACAATGGTGGCCGCCGTTGCAGCGGACGGGGACGTGCTGACGAGTTCTCGGCAGACGGCGATTCCGAAGTGCCGGCAGTTGCCATCGGCAGGACAAAATGCTGAGTTTCGGCGGGATGTTCTCCGGACATGTCTGGCTCATCCGCGACACTGGCGGTGAAAGGAGGTGTGACTTCAACGACACGGGTTTCAGCGGGCAGAATCGCAGGAGGCGACTGGGGTTCCTCTGCAACCTCGCCATGGCGAATCTCACAGGCGCTGCCAGCGACATCCATCAATTCACTGCCGGCCGTTTCGAAGTAAGCTGCCACGTCGTCAACGGCAGCCTCAGCAGATGGTGCTGCCTCAGTCTCAGCGCAGTCGCTCTCGATGTCCGGTTGCACGATGGCGACCGTCTCGACAGATTCATCGGTGGCAGGGCGTTCGTCGTAAACAGCCACCGCGGCGGGTTGTGGGAGGCCTCGG
>CAITYU010000351.1 GCA_903896675.1 uncultured Planctomycetaceae bacterium | reverse complement strand
TCCCGTCCACCGGGATTCCTCTTTTCGTGCAAAGTACTGAACCGTGCATCGAGTATTAATCACTGACAGTTTGTCCAAAGCCGGCCTGAAAGTTCTTGAGCAGACTCCGGGCATCGAAGTTGTCATTCGCAGTGGCCTGACACCGCAGCAGGTCCGCGAGGAACTGAAGTCCGTGGATGCCATCATCATCCGCAGCGGCACCACGCTGACTGCCGAAATCCTGGAAGGTCAGGAGCGGCTCAAGTGCATCGCCCGCGCCGGAGTCGGTGTCGACAACATCAACCTGGAAGCAGCCACTCGAGCCGGTGTGCTGGTGATGAATACCCCCAGCGGCAATACCATCAGCACGGCCGAGCACACATTTGCCATGATGCTGGCATTGTCACGCAACATCGGACCGGCTCATGCCAGCATGAAGGCCGGCAAATGGGACCGCAAATCCTTTCAGGGTACGCAGCTGGCCGGCAAGACCCTCGCCGTGCTGGGACTGGGACGCATCGGTCTCAGCGTCGCGGCCCGCGCCCGAGCCTTTGAAATGAACGTGCTGGGATATGACCCGCTGATCTCGGAAGAAAAATGCAAGGAGCTGGGAATTCAGCTGTTCCGCGATGTCGACGAAATTGTCACTCGCTGTGACTACCTCACCGTGCACACCCCGCTCACGGAAGAAACTCGCGGCATCATCAACGCCGAACGTCTGGCGAAGATGAAGAAAGGCGTCAGAATCATCAACTGTGCCCGCGGCGGCATCATTGACGAACAGGACCTGGCGGCTGCCATTGAATCCGGTCACGTGGCCGGCGCAGCACTCGATGTGTTCGTCGATGAACCACCCACCGATCGTCGGCTGGTCGATCTGCCCAAAGTGCTGGCCACGCCGCACCTGGGTGCTTCCACTGATGAAGCTCAGGAAATGGTTTCCATCGAAGCGGCCGAGCTGGTCGTGGCCTACCTGCAGCGCAATGAAATCCGCTGTGCCGTCAATATGGCTCCCGTATCCGCTCAGGAAATGGTCGAACTGCAGCATTACCTGAACCTCTGCTACCGCCTCGGCCTGCTGTCTGCTCAGATGATCCGCGGGCAGGGCCTGAAAACGGCTGAGGTGGTCTACCGCGGTGATGCCGCAGCCCGCAAAACGCGGCTGCTGACCAACGCCTTCACCGCCGGACTGCTGGAAGGTGCCCTGGACGAATCCGTGAATGTGATCAACGCCACTTCTGTTGCTCAGGCCCGCGGAATTCATATCCGCGAATCGGCCACCGGGGACTGCGAAAACTTCGCCAGCATGGTGTCGGTGATTGTGGAAACCGGACAGGGACGCTTCGAAGCTTCAGGAACGATCTTCGGCAATCAGTTCATGCGTCTGGTGCGATTGAACGAGTTTCAGTTTGAGGCGTATCTGGACGGTCTGCTGCTGATTTATCGTCATCGCGACGTGCCCGGAGTCATCGGGTTCATCGGTACGCATCTGGGTGAAGACAACGTGAACATTGCCCAGATGGCTCTGGGGCGACGTTCGCAGGCACCCGGCGGCGCGGCGGCTGCCATCCTGAATCTGGACAGCACTCCGTCCGCCGAAACACTCAGTAAAATTCGCGCCTACCAGCCGGATACGAAGGTGGACATTGTCAGGCTGCCGCCGGCCAACGCCGGCCTGCCATGGCTGACCGCCCGCTGAACTTCCGTCAGCGGTGCTCAGCCCCCATCAATCCTCAGGCGGACTGTGGCTGCAGCCACAGTCCGCCTGAGGATTGATGGGGGCTGAGCACC
>CAITYU010000350.1 GCA_903896675.1 uncultured Planctomycetaceae bacterium | reverse complement strand
TGTCCCCACCTAAGCATGTCCCCACCTAAGCACCGCGAACCGTCACGCTGACGCTGGCCAGCCGAGGTTTTAACGCCTGACTCCATCCCACGGACCACTGAAAGGCTACTCAGTGACAACACCAAACTCTGAAAGAGCAACAGAATGCCCAAACTGCTGTGTCCCCCGGATGCCTCCCCCGGATGCCCTGCCCTGTGTCCCCCGCCCCCCCAAAAAAACTGCTGTGTCCCCCGGATGCCCCCCGGATGCCCCTAAAGACCGCCCTGCGGCCGAGCGAGTCCGGTGACGCCACCCGAGGCAGCGCAGACCCCACAACTGCGCCGACATCACATCCGCGAATCTTCCGTCCAGCAGGTCGTGACGGCGACCGTGCGCCTGTCCGGAATCAACAATCGCTCCAGCTGCGAATCTCGGCGACAACAGTTTGCTGCTCTCCTGCTCGAAGATGGCAAAGTTGCGAGAACGATCCCCGAACTCCTCGGATACGCAGATATCTGAACTACAATCCTGAATCCTGCACAACCATGTCAGCCGAACAGGGGCCACCAGTATTTTAAGTTCCCCTGATCAACTTCGACCGACAGCTTTGTGAATGGCAGATCTGCCGAACCCGACGACTGCAGTTCGTCCCAAGCCTCAACAAAGTCGCTTTCAATTGCTCGGATGACCCTCCCATGTGCCACGGTTCGCGCGCCTTGCTACTGGTTCCCCTGACTGCAGTCATCACCAGCCTGCTGCTGCATCCCGCAATCGGTCAGGAACCCCTGAGGATTGCGGGAAAGACCATGGGGTCATACTACTCCATCGTCATTGATTCCGCGGCACCCCCTGCGGCCGCACCATTGCAGCAGCAGATTGAAGCCGTATTTGCCGATCTGAATCGCCAGATGTCCACGTGGGACCCCAACTCCGAAATCTCGCGATTCAATCAGGCCGTCGAAAGTACTGAATGGTTCCCGGTCAGTCGGGACTTCGCGGTCGTCACCAGTGAAGCCCGCCGCCTGCATACTCTGACTTCGGGGGCTCTGGAAATCACACTGGCACCGCTGATCGAAGCGTGGGGATTCGGCCGCAGTCGTAAAAAACGCATTCCCGCCGATGCGGAAATCGTTGCTGCGCTGAAACTGCTGGGAACTCAGTTTATTGAAGTTCGCAGTGATCCGCCCGCTATCCGTCGCACTCGTCCAGGAATTCAGATCAGCCTGAATGCCCTCGCACCCGGTTATGCGGCCGATCGGATCTCAGAGCTGCTGCGAGAACAGAGCCTGAAAGCTCACGTTGTGGATGTCGGCGGAGAAAACCGCGCGGGTGCTGCGAAGCGTTCCGGTGAACCCTGGCGACTGGGCGTCGAATCACCGCTCGGCAACCTGCACAAGATTCTGGAACTCACCGAGAAGTCCATCGCTACGTCCGGCGACTACCGCAATTTCTTCGTCATCGAAAACCAGCGATACTCGCACGTCCTCGATCCTCGCACCGGACGTCCGGTGGCTGATCCACCCGCCAGCGTCTCGGTTACTCACGCGTCCTGCATGACCGCCGACGGCCTGGCGACCGCCATGATGGTCCTCGGTGCCGAAAAAGGTCTGCGGCTGGCAAAACAAGCCGGCTTTGATGTGATGTTTCTGAACGTGGACAGCAACGGCACACTGGTCGAACAAAGCAGCGGACAGTTCGCTGCAACACCGCCCGAAACCGATGCCCGTTAATCTCGACATTCACAGACAGGTGATGGCCCACCCGAGGGAAAACACATTACTCAAATACCTCAGGCTGGGATGCCGTCTGTGCTGATGCACTTGTAACGCGCTGGATTCGAAGACCTCGATCATGTTTTATCGCAGGTGTCGTCTACGGCCTGACAACGGCAG
Organism: uncultured Planctomycetaceae bacterium; assembly: GCA_903896675.1. Classification (GTDB taxonomy): domain Bacteria; phylum Planctomycetota; class Planctomycetia; order Planctomycetales; family Planctomycetaceae; genus SXXK01. The sequence continues at coordinate 14,826 of CAITYU010000350.1, read as the reverse complement.
CTGCCAGTGCTCGAAAACGCGACAGCAACGGACCGATGGAATTCTCCGGACGCCCCAGCCGCAAAGCAGCCTCGGCATAGCTGCAGCCCTCCAGATACACCGCCTGCAGCAGCGCAGCCGCTTCATGAGGCAACACTGACAGCAGATGCTCGACCTGCTCCTTCTGCTCTGTTCGCTGCCCCGCCCCGAACTCAGACGAGGCATAGTCCACTGCCGCCTGATGAGCCTGTACATGCCCGAGGGCCTGCCGAAAACGATGTTCGTTCAGCTTACGCACGACGATGCGGCGAGTAATCACGGCGAGCCACGTTGCCAGCGAACAGCGTCCACGAAATGTCCGCAGCGCCGCTTTGTCCCGCACCAGCAGCTCAGCAAAGGTCTCGGCACACAGGTCCTCACTGTCGTCGGCCGACAGCTTGAGACTGTGGGCCTGAGCTGTCTGGCGAATGACCTGCAGGATCAGCCCTGTAAACCGGTCCACGAACTGCCGCCAACTGCCGGCGTGACCCGCCAGCAGCTCGTCAAGCAGCCTGCGATCTGTATTTGTCAGCGGCACCGTTCACTCCTGCTGAAAACCCCGCACACCAGAAAAACACCCGATTCACGGATTGCGTAATCGGCAAGACGCACTGGAAACACAAAGCTGTCAGTCGGCAGCCTTCAGCCAGCAAGCCAGCGACTGAACACTGAGCACTGATCACTGACCACAGCCTCATATTCCGCAATTCTCGCCAGCTGTTCCGCATTCCACAACCCCCGATTTGCTCGGATTTCCCAATCCGACACCACCCCGGCAGCCCTGTAGGGTTCAGGCAGACTGCAGAAACCAGTCAAGCGTGACTGTTCCTGAGCACTGGCAGCCACTGCGATCGGGAGCGACTGACCGGGAGCGGCTGAACCACGAAACATGGGAAAAACACGAAACTGACTTGTCGCTGTGACAGGCCGAGGCCAGCCGCGGGGGGAGTCGCAGGGTGCGAGAAGGGAGTTTTGTGTGTGTGTTCTACTGCCAACCAACAACTCACTCACTCACTGCCTGAAAAGGTCTGGATTGACAGCAGTACAGTTGCATTCACCGGATGCGTTGCTGATGATGCCGAGTCTGCACTCCACCGCCATTTCCTGACATCCCGGGGAGACTCCCCATGCCGTTCCGCTGCCTGCCCGTCTGCCTGACTCTGCTGCTGCTGACCTCTGTCGCCTTCGCCGATTCCGGTGAAACCCTGCGCATCCTGCCGGCAGAGCTGCGGCTGCACGGCCCGGCAGACTCGTCACTTGTGCTTGTCGAACGTTTCCGTAACAGTGTCGCCGTCGGTCCTGACATGGCTGCGGAGCTGGTCAGCGACAACCCACAAATTGTGCGTGTCGAGGGACGCCGACTGTTCCCTGTCAGCAACGGCTCAACCACAGTTCGCCTGAAGGATCATTCTGCGGGCGATGTGGTTCAGCAGGTGACGGTTGCCGCGATGGAACAACCCACCGCATGGTCCTTCCGCAATCATGTGGAACCGGTACTGGCTCGCCAGGGCTGCAGTTCCGGTGCCTGTCACGGAGCCCTTGCCGGCAAAGGCGGCTTCCGTTTGTCACTCCGCGGTTATGATCCCGAACGCGACTTCTTTACAACCGTTCAGCAGCAATTGGGGCGGCGAGTCGAACTGGCGGATCCCGCCACCAGCCTGCTGCTCACCAAGCCCACCATGGCCGTTCCCCACAAAGGTGGTCTGCGGCTGAATCCGGATTCCATTGGCTATCGCATTGTGTCTGAGTGGATTGCGGCCGGAGCTCCCGGGCCAGCCGAAACTGACGCCCGCCTGGAACGACTGGAAGTGATTCCCGATCGCGTGCTGGCAGCCGTGGGTACCACGCAGCCACTGCTGGTCCGCGCTCACTACTCCAGCGGTCGCTCGGAAGACGTCACACATCTTGCCAAATTCACAGCCTCAGCCGAAGCTGTGGCCTCCGTCGATGAACACGGCAGCATCAGTATCACGGGCTCGGGCGAAGGTGCTGTCACGGCGTGGTTCTCCAGTCAGATCGTCATCGCCGGCATCACCGTGCCGTGGCCGAATTCCATTCCGGCTGATGTCTATGCCGCAGCTCCACGCCGCAACTTCATTGATGAGATTGTCCTTGACCAACTGCAGCAACTGCAGCTGAAACCCTCCCCTCGATGCTCAGACGAAGTCTTCATCCGCCGCGCGTTTCTTGACACCATCGGCACCCTGCCCACGGCTGATGAAGTCCGCACGTTCCTTGCGGAAACCGCTCCGGACAAACGGGATCGCCTGATTGAAAGTCTGCTGGCACGCCCGGAATTCATTGACTACTGGACCTATCGCTGGTCTGACCTGCTGCTGCTGAACGGCAATGAGCTGCGGCCGGATGCCATCGCTGCCTGGTATCGCTGGATCCGCCAGCAGGTCGCGACTGACGCACCATGGGACCGCTTCGTCCGCGAGCTGGTCACCGCCAAAGGTTCCAGCATCGACAACGGCGCTACCAACTTCTTCGCACGGCATCAGGCCCCCGAAGACATGGCCGAAAACGTCAGCCAGGCCTTCCTTGGACTGTCCATCGGCTGTGCTCGCTGCCACAACCACCCGCTTGAAAAATGGACCAACGACCAGTACTACGCCTTCGCCAATCTGTTTTCACGAGTGCGGGCAAAGGGCTGGGGTGGCGACGCCCGCAATGGAGATGGAAAACGCACCCTTGTCACTGCCTCGTCGGGAGAGCTGGTTCAGCCGCGCACCGGCAAACCTCAGCCCCCCGCGCCACTCGATGCCACTCCCATCGACTTCGATACGCCCGGTGACCGTCGCGAATACCTTGCTGACTGGCTGGTCAGTCCCCGAAACAAACTGTTCGCCCGCTCCATCACCAATCGTGTGTGGAAGAATTATTTCGGAGTCGGGTTGGTGGAGCAGGTCGACGATATGCGGGCTTCCAACCCTGCCAGCAATGAACGACTGCTGGCGGCTGCCGCGGAACATCTGGTACAGCACCAGTACAGTCTCAAGGCACTTATGCGAACCATCCTGCAGTCTGAAACCTGGCAGCGCAGCAGCGAACCGCTGCCGGAAAATGCGGGCGACCAGCGGCAGTACTCACGCTCCTTCCCTCGCCGCATGCTGGCCGAAGTCATGCTGGACGCCGTCTCACAGATCACCGATGTCCCCACCGAATTCAAGAATATCGTCTACTCCGGCAGCGACATCAAACCCACCGATGCCTACCCTCGCGGAACGCGCGCGATCCAGTTGCAGGATTCGGCCGTACAGTCCTGGTTCCTGCAGACCTTCGGACGCAATCAGCGACGCATCACCTGCGAATGCGAACGCTCAGATGAACCCAGCATGGTGCAGGCACTGCATCTGTCCAACGGCGACACTCTCAACGGAAAACTGGCAGCGCCGGATAACCGACTGGCCAAATGGCTGGCCTCTGGAATGCCCGACGACCAGATTCTGCAGGAAGTCTATCTGACATGCCTTGCACGACAGCCCTCACCCGCCGAACAGGCCGGCCTGCTGGCTGAACTGCAGAAAGCCACAACCCCGGAAGAGCGCCGTACAACTCTGGAAGATGTCCTCTGGGCCATCCTGAGCAGCCGCGAATTCCTGTTCAACCACTGACTCTTTTTTCAACAGTCAATTCCCAAAAAACAGGCATCCGGGGACTCCAGCGGACAACTTCAGGCTGTAATTCCTCCATACTTCCCACCATTCACATTCCATTTCCGAGTTTTCAGCAGCCCGAAAATGCAGTTCTCCCGGTTTTAACGCACTCCCTTCACCAGAAACTGTCCAAATGAACAGTTTTTGGGGAAAGTGTGTCGGAAAGTGGTCTGCGGTTTGCATTCGGCGGTACGGCTGGCTGAGAATTGGTGCTGACAGGGCACAGATTCGTGGATAACGGGGGTTTTGGAAACATGTCACAAAGCAATATGTCGCCGCGCGAGGTACTGGCGCTTTGTCGCCAGCGTGAGATTCAGGCGATCGATCTGCGTTTCACCGACTTCTGCGGTTCGATGCGGCATTTCACGATCCCCGTGCGTCAGTTGACCGAAGAAAGCTTTGAACACGGCTTCTCCTTCGATGGTTCTTCCATGCCCGGCTGGCAGGCCATTCATGAAAGTGACATGCAGGTTGTGCCGGAATCGCAGACCTGTTTTGTGGATCCGTTCATGAAGTCCACGGTGGCGCTGCTGTGCAACGTCCGGGACCCGGTGACGCACCAGACGTATCCGCGTGATCCCCGCAATATTGCTCGCAAAGCCGAGGCCTACCTGCAGTCCACCGGGATTGCCGATCGTATGCAACTGGCGGTGGAATCCGAGTTTTTTGTCTTCGACAGTGTGCGTTTCGATCAGCGTGAACAGCACGGGTTTTATTACCTTGACAGTGACGAGGGTCAGTGGAATCGGGGCCAGTCGGTGCGTGGAGGTGGCTCGGCCATTCGTCATCGCGAGGGTTATCTGGCATTGTCTCCGCAGGACGGATTTCAGGAACTGCGCACGGAAATTCTGATGCAGCTGGAGGACAGCGGGATTCGCACCGAGCGTCAGCATCACGAAGTGGCCTCGGGTGGTCAGTGCGAGATTGCTCTGCAGGCCGATTCCCTGGTCCGCATCTGCGACAGCACTCAGCGGCTGAAATACATCGTCCGCAATACGGCTCATCGGCACGGTCGAACTGCCACCTTCATGCCGAAGCCGATCTGGAATGACAACGGTTCGGGGATGCATCTGGGACTATCGCTGTTCCAGGGCGATCAGTGCCTGTTTTCCGGCAGTGGTTACGGAGGTCTCAGTGAAACGGCCATGTACGCCATCGGCGGGATTCTGAAGCATGCTCCGGCACTGCTGGCTTTCTGCTGTCCGACCACCAACAGTTATCGTCGCCTGACACCCGGCTTTGATGCTCCTGTCAACCTCTCCTACAGCTATCGCAATCGTTCGGCCGCCATCCGCATTCCTGCCAATTCCGGTCAGGAATCGCGCCGTTCACTGGAATTCCGCTGTCCGGACGGAGCCTGCAACCCGTACCTCAGTGCCTCAGCCGTCCTGATGGCAATGCTGGACGGCATTCTCAACCGGCTCTCACCCGGCATGCCGCAGGACAAGGACCTGTATGACCTGCGACCGGAAGAACGGGCTGGTCTGGAATGCACGCCATCGTCACTGGATGCCGCACTGACGGCACTGGAAAACAACCATGACTTTCTGACTCGCAACGACGTCTTTACCCCTGATGTCATCGAGCGCTGGATTCGGCACAAGCGCGAAGCGGATGTGAATGCCATCTTGCAGCGTCCGCATCCTTACGAGTTTGCCCTGTATTTTGACTGCTGATTCCGCCAGAGCCGTGTTCCGGAATACCGGGCGGACTGCGGGAATTTTTCCCGCTCGCGCGGTTGTTGCAGTGGCAGCCCTGACCGGCTGTAACCTAGAGTGACGTCAGATCGAATTGACTTTCAGCCTTTTCCGGATTCCTCGCATGGCATTTCCCAAGCCCTTCTTCCGCTGGCGACCGCACCCGTGGCATGGTCTGGAAGTCGGACCGAATCCGCCCAGCCTGGTGCATGCCTTCATCGAGATCTCACCTTTCGACCTCGTGAAATACGAGGTGGACAAGGTGACCGGATATCTGCGAGTGGACCGACCGCAGCGTACGTCCTCGCAGCCACCCGCTCTGTACGGTTTCATCCCTCGCACATTCTGTGGTCAGCGGGTGGCCGAGCTGATGCCCAAGGCGCGTCGCGGCGATGGTGACCCGCTGGACATCTGCGTGCTCAGCGAACGCCCCATCACCAAGTCTGAAGTGATCGTCAACGTCCGTGTGATCGGCGGACTGCCGATGCTGGATGGTGGTGAAGCCGATGACAAGATCATCGGTGTCCTGGCTCAGGACAACATCTGGTCCCACGTCGAAGACCTTGATGAACTGCCACAGGCACTCGTGCAGCGACTGCGGCATTACTTCACCACTTACAAGGTCATGCCCGGAGACACTACGCAGCAGGTGCAGATCGACCACATTTACGATCGAGCCCATGCTGAGAAGGTGGTACGAGCAGCGATTGCTGACTACGAAGACGAATTCGGGGGTGCGTAACACTGACCGGCGGAACGGGCACCGGTGACCGTAACGAATCAGTTTCCGGACGGACTGCTGTCCCTGTCAGCCGTTTCCGGTCGGGCATGCTTCCGGAAGAACTCGGCAATCAGTGGCGGCGCTTTGGCTGGAAACCTGTGTCCCTCGTCTGTGAGCAGAGTAAATACGGAGGCTCCGTTCGCTGCCGGATACTCCGTCACGCCTCCCTGCCACGGACGTGCGGCACCGCATTTCTGTGCGGTCTTCAGTCGCTCAATCATCACCTGCTGCCACGCAAACCTGACCAGCGGATCATTGCGTCCGGCGATGTGCAGGACAGGCTTCGGTGGCAGTGGCTGAGGCAGTCGCAGCGCTGCGGAACCGGATGGAGCCATGGCTGCAAAGACGGCACTTCGTTCCGACCACAGCAGATAGGTAAAACCACCGCCGTTGGAATGCCCCATGGCATAGATGCGACGATCATCCACTCGATAGTCTGCCTGCAGCGATTGCAGCACGGCATCGAAGAATTTCAGATCCCGATCCTGCTGATCACCGGCAGATTTCTGCCAACCGGACTTTTTTCCTTCCGGATCCGTGAGTTGTCCAGGGGTCTTCAGGCCCTGCAGATACACCACGATAGCCTGCGGCCACTCTGCGTGCATGCGGAATGATCGCGCGGCCTGGGCGCTGTTTCCGCCATGTCCGTGAAAACAGAACACCAGCGGAGCAGGTTCTGATTTCGCAATTTCGGGGGCATACACCAATCCCTGACGTTCGACGCCATCCACCTGCCAGACCCGTGACCTGCCCTCGGTCGGGCGTACCGCCGTGGTCGACGTCGTGGCCGCCGGCGGCGAATCCAACGGCTCCTGACAAACTGCCAGTCGACAGCACGACAGCAGAACACAGAGGACCTGCCAGCCTGGTTTCATGAGCGCACCTGCATTCCAGTCTGTATCTGTTCAACGACGACGAATCTGATCACGAGCAGCCTCGAATTCGGGCAGCGACAGCTTCCCGTCGCTGTTTCCATCCGCTTCCCTGAAGACTCGTTCCAGCAGACCGTTTTCCGCTTTGAGCCCGGGGAATCGTTCCCCGACCCGCTCCAGTTCGGCCATATCCAGCAGTCCGCTGCTGTCCCGATCCAGCAGCGAGAACAGTACCTGAGCACTGCTGGTGGCAGCAGCGGTCGCCCGCCCGACGCTGCGACCGCGCCGTTCGCCGGGTGCCGCATATGTTTCCACATAACCGATCATCATTTCTTCATCTGTCTGATCACCCCACCGCACGGTGCGGGACGGATCCGGATTGGCCGGGTTGTCCGCACTGTTGTCGTAAACAGCGGTGAGGATGACTTTGCTGCCCTGTTTCAGTACCTGTGGTTCCTGCAGGTCATACCGCAGCTGCCAGTTGAAGTCATACTTCGGCAGGTCCAGCAGCGTACTGCGGACTCCGTCGGGATCCTGCAGTTCAAAGCGAAACGCCTTGCCGCGAACGTGCATATGCGCCATGTAGGCAAGGACCGGGATATCCATGGGCACCGGACGTGTCAGAGTTTCGACGTGATTGGCTGCATGCGGGGGAATTGACAGATTGACCCTTGCCAGGGGAATCGTACTGACTTCATACTTCGGCTCACTGTCGGCGAAGTACAATCCCACTCGCAACTGATCGGAAGTGGCCGTGCCATTCGGAGTATAGTGGATCTGGAAGCGAAAGGTGGCCCCGGCCGGCAATCTGCGGGCAAACCCGGCCGGATACATCTGGCCGGAATTCCCCGGGACGTAGGCGGCCCAGTAGCCGCCCACACCTTCCTCGCGACGATTGCCCTGCTGGCCGGGTTCCAGCACGTTGACGATCACATGATGCACCACACTGCGGTCCGTCGGCTGAATCTGATATCCGCGTACCCAGCGGTCCTGCTGCCCATTCCACGTCACATTCACATACTGATAGGCCATTTTGCCGGTTGCCTTCACCTGAATGGGCTGCGGCAGCTGCACAATCTCATCCGGTTGTCCCTGCGACCACTCTGCGGGCCACACCTTTGTCTGCGGAGCATCTTCAGGATTGCCTTCCGGACGACCGCCGTCCAGCCATGCCAGCAAATCCCGACGCTCAGCTTCCGTCAGTGATCGATCGTTGGCCCAGAGCGTATGCTGTGGTGCATTGGCGGCGAACCATGGAGGCATGGTGCGATCCGCAACCACCTGTTTGATCATGCCGCCGTGTGCTGCCACTTCGGCTGCTGTCTGCAGAGCAAACGGTGCGACGCCACCACTGCGATGACATTCCATGCACCGCTGCTGCAGGATGCGTGAGATGCGATTGTGCCAGGTCACGGCAGCAGGTTCAGTGACTGCAGCATCAGCCTCCAGCACACAGCCCGGCGCCGTTGTGGCGGCTGTGGCCGGCGTCTGCCCCGCCAGCACGGCATCCAGAGCATCTGCCAGAAAGCGCCGTCTCGGCTGATCAAGGGCATAACCCACTCCGTACTGATCATCCACAGCCCCGTGGTACAGCACGGTGCGTGCCGGATCGAGGATCAGTACATCTGTTGTGGACACCACCTGCAGTCGCCGCAACAGTGATTCGTCGGCATCCACGGCATACGGGACACCGGCCGGCAGACTGGCAGCCGCCGTCTGCATCGCCTGTCGATCATCCGTTCGGATGCTGTTCACGAGCAGGAACTGCACGGAACGCTGGCTGTACTGCTGAGCGATTGCTGTAAGCGTCGGCAGGTACCTGCGACTGAGCGGACAGGATGTACTGGTCATGGCAATGACCAGTGCCTTTGCCTGGCGGAAGTCGGACAGCCGCAGCATTCTTCCCTGCAGGTCCTGAAATTCCAGATCCTCGATGAACTGCCCCACACCGTGCTCTGCGGGTTTCAGCAGCCGGGCCGTTTTGGAATCCACTGGCTGTTCAGCGGCAGGCAACGGCGCAGCGAGCACAGGGCCCACTGTCAGCACAATCAGCAGAACCAAATTAACACAGCGAAAACGCATGACCGTAGCTCCTGGAACCGCAACCGTCTGCCGCACACACACAGTTACAAACCACACATCCCTGTCCGGAAGTTCGCAAATCCGTCAATTTATTGGGGAAATTCGCAAATTCCTGACGAGGACGACAGCATAGCACAATGGCCTCGGCCGGGCAGCAACAGACTGCTGCAGATGTATTCCGGGCTGATCAGCCATGTGATTCACCACTTCGACGGTTCCGACAAATTCCCCGAAATTCCACACAGGAAGTTACCACCAGGGCCCGGATTGGTTGGCGAACCGCCCTGAATTTCGGTATGCTCGTTCTGGAGAACTGTACTTTTTCTTCAGCAACAGCGGCAATTTTCCCGGTTCACTCCTGAAGTCAGACAGGATTCTGAATTGGTTTGTCTCTGGCCAGCTTGCAGCAGATTGTGCACTTATGGTGCTCTGGTCTTCTGTACTGATGGTTCAGCATGACGTTTTCTGTGCTCGCCGGCCGGAACTGTTCTGACAGGACAAAACACGATGACAACGGACCCAGTGCAACCTGATTCTTCCGAGACGACGGTTTCCGCCGCATCTTCAGACACCACATCATCGCAGGCGGCGGCTACACCAGCCGATTCGCATACAGAATCTGCACCGCAGTCTGTTCCGCAGGTGGACGCCGAGGCCCAGTCTGTGGCGTCACCGGTCGCCGAAGCGGACTCCGTGGGAGCACGGATTCGCGAAAAGATGACGGCCGCCACCGATGCGTTGCCGCAGCCTGAAGAAACCGCTGCTGCTCCGACAACCCGTCGCAGTGGTCCTGTTGAGATTCCGAAGGAAGACGAACTGGAAGCGGATCTGGAAGCGCAGATTGCAGCCGCCATGTCCGGTGACATTGCGGTGCCCGCAGCCGTCACAGCTGAAGCAGAACCTGAAGATGCTGCGGCCGGCAAAGAGATCGCCATTGGCAGCAAGGTCAAGGGTGTCGTGCAGGCCATTCACGGGGGCGAAGTCTTTCTTGAAGCCGGACTGCTGCACAACATCGTTCTGCAGATGACTCAGTTCCCTGAAGGCAAACAGCCTTCAGTCGGTGATCAGTTGGATGTGATCATTGATTCTGCCGGGGCTGACGGTCTGATCAAGGGTCGCATTCCCCGTGCCCGGCACCGTGCTGGTGGCAACTGGGAATCACTTGCAGCCGGCCAGGTTGTTGACTGCCTTGTCACCGCCGTCAACAAGGGCGGACTGCAGGTCACTGTCAGCAATCTGCGAGCTTTTATGCCGGCCAGCCAGGTCGAACTGGGCTTTGCCGGAAATCTGGAACAGTACGTCGGCCAGAAGATGTCGGTGCAGATCACCGAAGTCAACCCGAAGAAACGCAATCTGGTTGTCAGCCGACGTGCCTTGCTGCAGGCTGAGCGAGCCGAGGGTGAGACTGATTTCTGGTCAAAGGTCGAGGCCGGTCAGGACTATCAGGGTATCGTCAAGACCATCAAGGACTACGGTGCCTTTGTGAACATCGGGTCTGTTGATGGTTTCCTGCATATCGGTGAAATCAGCTGGTCCCGCATCAATCATCCGAAGGATGTGCTGTCAGAAGGTCAGCAGATCGACGTGCGGATTCTGAAGCTGGATCCCGAGAAGAAACGCATCAGCCTGGGTATGAAGCAGCTGGCGCAGAACCCGTGGGCCAGTGCCTCTGAGCGATATGCTCAGGGACGCAATGTCACTGGCACCGTCAGTCGACTGGCGGAATTCGGGGCATTTATCGAGCTGGAGGCCGGACTTGAGGGCATGGTGCACATCAGCGAACTCGCCTGGCGTCGCGTTGGCAGCGTTGGCGAGATTCTGAAGGTTGGTGAGACTCGTGAGTTCCAGGTCGTCGAAGTCGACACGAAGCGTAAGCGAGTATCGCTGTCACTGAAGGCGCTTGAGAAACGACCGGAATCGGCAAAGCCTGAAAAGGCTGAAGACCAGACTCCGGCCACCCCTGAAGAGCCTCGCAAACCGCGCAACACAAACCTCCGCGGTGGTACCGGTATCACTGGCAAGGGTGGCGGGCTGTTCGGAAATCCGTCCGACTTCTCCTGATGCCATGTCTCCGACGCAGACAGGCGAATTCGATCTGCAACAGACTCTGCAGCAGGCAGATGGCTGGCGACTGATGCTCGCCGTGCACCGCCCGACCGGACGGACGGTGCACCTGTTGATCTTTTCGCAGGAGCTGTCACAACTGCCCCAGTTTCGTGCGGCGCTGAAGACAGATCGCGACACACTGCTGCAGTTGCGTCATGCCTGCATCCAGCGGTTCCTCGGATTCGCGGAATCGGATGGCGAACTGCTGTGCTGGATGGAACCGCCCGAGGCTCCATCACTGGCCACCGTAATGGCCTCCGAAACGCAGCTTTCGACCGATGAAATCATCGACATTGGCTGGCAGCTCAGTTCGGCGTTGCAGCAGATGCACAATCTCGGACTGGCACACGGAGCACTGTCGGCCGACACCGTGCTGCTGTCTGAAGGCCTGCAACCCACAATTACCTCGCTGGGGATGCACCGCTGGCTGGCGGCGGCAGCCGCAGCCAAAGCATCGCAGATGCAGCCGGCTACAGGGCCTGCTCTGATCAGCGTCAGCGCGTTTGCTTCACAGGAACAGGTTCTGACAGATCTTCGCGACCTTGCACTGCTGCTCAGACGGCTGCTGGAATTGTCCCACGACAAACAGACTCGAAAAACCGCCGCGGCGGCTGGCACTGCCAGCGCCCGGCCCCGCCTCGCACGCCTGCTGGAACGATTGATTGGCACTGATCAATCCACCCCGCTGACTGCCCGTGAACTGCAGGGACGCATGGGCGAACTTCTTCTCGAAGGCGGCGAGATGCCCATCAACGACCAGCGGGATGACTCGACCGGACGCAGAAACTCCATCCTTCACAGCCTGTTTGATGACGCCACTGAACCGGACGCAGCCACACCACGGCAGACTCCGGCAGGATCTGCCGGACGCCTGCCAAAACTGCCGATTGTCGTCGCAGTTGTGGTAGTGCTGCTGCTGACCTTAGTTGCCGTTCTGCTGCGCTGAACGGCGAATCCGGCCGATTCACAGAACTCGTCTTCGCCAAAATCCGGCGGCTGCCGGAACTTGAGTCAATTTCCAATTTTCCCGCGAAAGACTCGGTCCTATTGTTCCACCCTCATCTGCGGAAGTCGCTGGCAGCATTCCCCGTCGCCACATTCCGCCGGCTTTCGTTTCTCAGTTACATTTGCTGGCTCAAGGAATTCAACCAATGAGCTCCGGACGCAGAATTACACTGCTGGCTGTTCTGATCTTCATCGCCTCGTCCCAGGCCGCCACCGCCTGCGGTCTGCTGTGCCCGCTGTACTGGCTGTTCGGCTGCCAGCATATCAACCCTGGATATGCCGGAGCCTATGGTAATGCCTGGCAGAATGAACCCTACGCCAGCTGGAAAGTCATTGATGACTGGCTGGGCTATGGTTACATGCGAAATCAGAACGGTACGCTGGGACATTACCCCGGAAACTGGTACCGCAACCTGCACCACGGTTACGGTCAGGCTCAGCCTGCTCTGGCATGGCAGCCACAGCTGCAGGGCAATTACCCGGCCCCTGTCGCCCCGGTTGCTCCGCAACCACTCTATGCTCCCACCTGGGATCCCTGCTGCGACCCCTGCGGCAGCATGCCCCCGCTGGCTATGATGCCGCAGCCACAGCCGCAGTATTATCAGCAGCCACAGTTTTACCAGCCGCAGCCATGGATGCAGGCCGGTCCCATGATGGCCGGGACGGTCTTTGGCGGCGAGTGCTGTGACACCTGCGGATCGGTTTCCGCCGAAGCCCCGGGTTGCGCCGCCCCAGTCATGCAGGAAGCCGCACCCTCCAGTGACTGTGGCTGTGCCGGCGGATCACCCGGATCCTATACACAACCCGCACCACCCGTCACGATGATGTCGCCGTACGGAGTACCACAGCAGTGGAATTCCGGCTACGCCGCTCCCGTCGCTGCCAATACGTGGCATCCCGGGCGCGTCTGGTCTCCACAGCAGCACTGGCAACAGACTCCCACGTGGACGGCCGCTGCCACCGCCCGCTTCCAGACTCCCGCCGTGAATAACCCCTGGGCCACCGCGTATGCCCAATACCCGCACCCGCAGTATGTGCAGCACCCTCAGCCGCAGTATGCGCAATATCCACAGCCACAGTATGCCCAGCCCCGGATGGCTCAGATGCCCCAGCCTGTACCGGTCATGGGCGATATCTATGGCGACCATGAAATTCCACAAAATGCAGGCGGGTTCATCCGACCGAATGCATTCCAGGGAGCGGTGCCGATTCGCAGTGCCAGTCTGAGCGGTCGTGGTGGCAGTGTCCTGTCACGTCGCTACCCGGCTTCACTGCGCTGAACTTTGAAGCCTGCCCTGTAATCCGACAGCCGCCGCACTTTCGCGAGCGGCTGTTTCTTTGACAGCCCGCTCGTGCTGATCGCACGATTCAACCGAGGACGTTCTGCACCATGGCCCGTTGCGAACAGGGATATCTGTGCGATGTCTGTGGCGATGAAGTGGAGTCCATTCGTGACAGCGATCTGTATCTGAGATTCGTCATCGGCGAGCTGCCATCGCGGCAACTGCTGGCCGCCCCCGAGCGCCACCTGCGCTGCAATCCCATTAATGCTCAGTTCATTGACGATCCGGATTTTCCTGCCGTGCTCGCACCCGGCTTCTTTGATCGCCGGGAACTGGATCCGCAATACGTGCAGCAGCGCACCATGCTGATCACCCGCGGCTGGAAACGACTGCAGGAACTTGCAGATAACGCGCAGACCGTACCTCTGCCGGAATACCCACTGCCCGAATTCCGCACCACAGAGACGTAAACGATTGGGCGAAAACGGTGTCACGGCGTGTTCTGCACCGTGCGACGAACGCGGATTTTCAGGGGTGACAGAAAATCCCGCTGAGGGACACAAGCCGATGCAGTCGCAGCAAAAGCTGCATCTTCAGAAACCAGACAACTCCAGTGAACGCCACAAATACCAGCTTGCGGCACTTCGCCACGGTCGCCAGCGTTCTGCCAGCCGCTCCAGCTCCGGTCGCCCGGGCTTTTCTTCCAGACCGTACAGCCGCTGCATGGCATTCCGCAGTCCGAGGTCATCCGGAGCAAACACGTCGGGACGCCCAAGGGAAAAAATCAGGTACATCTGAGCTGTCCAGCGCCCAATGCCACGCACCTGAATCAATTCCTCAATCGCGGCCTCATCGGATGCTCGCGAGATCCGTCGAAAACTGATGACTCCTTCAAGTGTGCAGCGAGTGAGATCGCGGAGATAGGACAGTTTCTGAGGTGAAATGCCGGCAGCCTTCAGTTGCTCGTCCGATAACTCGGCCACTACCTCCGCAGTCAATTCGCTCCCCGCTGCCAGTTGCCGCAGTCGCTGGCCAATCGTCGCTGCCGCAGCCGTCGAAATCTGCTGGGAAATGATCGACTGCACCAGCACCGCATACCCCTTGCCCGTGGACTTCAGCAGCAACGGACCGGCCTGCTCGATAACACCCCGCAGCACGTGGTCCTGCCGCCTGAGATGCTGCACCGCCCGAACCCTGTCTGCAACCGTCCACCCCATCACACGCTCCCCGGGACAGGCAACCTGCAATCCCGCATTTCAGTCGCAGGCAATGGCCCGCTTCAGTGCAATCCCGCAGTACTATTCTCTAAGATTTACCGCCGGG
>CAITYU010000349.1 GCA_903896675.1 uncultured Planctomycetaceae bacterium | reverse complement strand
CCCTCCCAAGGTTTACCGGCTCGCCTCTGGATGACTCTGGACGTGGTGTCTTTCGTGGTCAAAAGACTTCTTTACACCGCGCACTTCATTTTGCGTTGAGCCCGTTTTCAGGGGGGGCAGGGGGCAGGGGGGGGCGGAAACGGGGAGGAGCTTTATTGCTTCAAGAGGCTCGTCCCCGTTTGCGGACGGAGGCTGTTTCGGGCGTCACGCTGTGTGTGAGCCACAGCGAGCGCGACTGAGGCTGCCTCAGAACTGCAGATCAAATGGCATCATCAGCAGCACCGGCTCGCGGCTCATCAGATCCAGAATCGGCAGGTAGCGCACCGCAGGGCGCAGTGCTTCGGGCAACTGTTCAGTCAATTGCACGATCGGGCTGGCAGCACGCTGAGACTGGCCCAGCAGCGAATCCAGAGGGCTGCCTCCCTTCGGCAACTGCTCCAGTTCCAGCTCACCATTCGCATCGCCGGCCAGTGTGCGGGCATGAGCAATGGCGTCGGCCAGCGTGCCGAGCTGGTCAACGAGTCCAATTGCGAGCGCCTGACGCCCCGTGTAGACTCGCCCCCGCGCCAGCGCCTCCAGCTTGTCCACTTCCATCCCGCGTCCCGCTGCTGCTTTGGAGGTGAACTGCACGTAGGTTTCGTTGAGCATCCCCTGCATGGCTTCACGCTCCGAATCACTGAAGCCGGTTGTCATGCTCATCACACCACTGTTTTTCCCGCGACTGATCACAGACGTGGTCACCCCCACCTTCTTCATCAGCCCTTCAATCGCCACCTTACCCCCCAGCACTCCGATGGACCCCGTGACCGTACCGGGTTCAGCAAAAATCCGTTCGGCCCCCATGGAGATGTAGTAACCGCCGCTGGCGGCGACATCCCCCATGCTGGCAACGACGGGTTTGCCGCTGCTCTCGAGGGCCCGCCAGATCAGGTCACTGGCGAGGGCACTGCCACCAGGACTGTCAACTCGCAGCACAATCGCTTTGACATTGGCATCCTTCGCCAGCTTGTGAATGATCGGAACAATCCGGTCAGAATCAATCCCGCCACCACCCGTCAGCAGCGACGTGGGATCCGCACCTGTCGTAATCGAACCTTCCAGTGTGAGAACGGCAATGCGCGGTTTGGTACTGCCGGCCGTTTCGGCAGGGCCGGAAAGCAGCTTCATCAGTGAAAACAGATCCAGTTCGCCACTGGCTTTTTCCTTGCGATAATCCTCCATGATGCGAACCTCGGCGGCCGAGATTCCGGCACCGGTGGCTGCGGCAATCAATGCCGGGACTTCGTCCTGATACGCCAGTGTGTCCACCAACTGCAGCTCCACAGCGCGGCGTGCTGAAATCAGCCCGATGTCGATGGCCTCACGAACCTCGTCCGCCGTTCGCCTGCGACGAGCTGCGATCTGTTCCACCAGCATACCGTACTGGTCGTCAAGGATGGCTTCCATCTCTTCGCGAAATTCCGGACTCATCTCCGTTCGCGTGTAAGGTTCGGCAGCCGACTTGAATGCCCCCACCCGCAGCATGTCCGGCTGCAGACTGAGCAGATCAAACAGGCCGCGATAAAATGTCACCTCGGCTCGCAGGCCGGTCAAAGACAGCGTCCCGGATTCCGGCATCAGAATGCGATCACAGGCACTGGCCAGCAGATATTCCTTGTTGCCCGCGTCTTCCATGCGAGCCCAGACCGGTTTCCCGGTTGCCTGCACCCCGGCAATCCCCGTGCGCAGCTCGTGCAGACGTCCGAAGCCGCCGTCCAGCGCACCAATATGCAGGATCACTCCGCGTATCCCGCGGTCCTTACCGGCCTGTTTGAGTCGTTCAAGGATCGTGGGAAGTGAATCGGCAGGAGCTCCAAGCAGGCCCGGTGGCTGAGTGCTTTCCGGCAGGCTGCCGTCGATGCGAATTTCTGCCCACGTCTGTCGCTGTCGCACCTCCGGACGTTTACCGGCGGCCTGCTGGCCCTCAGGCTGCTTTTCATCAGACGCCTGACCGACCTTTTCATCCGCCAGCAGCAGGGCGGGACTGGACAGAAAACACAGCAACAGCAAACTGACACGCAGCATCGCTTCAACCCCTGCACAACCCGAGCAAATCACTTCAGCAGAAAGCCGTCCGGCCCACACGCGGCCCGGACCCTGACGCTGACAATCTACGTGTGCCGGCGGATTTTTCCCAGACCGAAATGGCACGGTCGCCTGCCTCGGCAGGCTAAATTCCTCCGAACATCGTTTTTCCCGATGAGTTCAGACGGATGGGGCTGTGGAAATCGAGTCTGCAATCCGCTCGCGAATCAGCACGCAGACGCTGCGTTCCCGGACGACGCAGGCGGTCCCCGATTCCCACGTGTCACCGGCAGTCCCGGTGAACGTGTCCAGTTCCAGTCGCCAGCGTTCCGTTGTGGCGGCCCCCGCGGGCACGGTCAGTTGAAAGTGGACCGGTTCATCCTGGGGATTCAGGATCGCCAGCAGCGTTTCGCCGTAGATCGGTTCGCCGTAATCATCTTCCTCGCCGGTGGAGTCTCCATTCAGTCGCATGCCGAGTGCCTTGAGTTGCCCGGAATGCCAGCGATCCGAGAGCACTTCGACCCCGTCCTGATCAAGCCAGACAACCTGATCGATGTGCAGGGGTTGCTGGGCAGTGGAAGTGGTTTCCCAGCGTGCGCGAAAGAAGCGACTGCGCTGCAGCACGGGGTGACTGCGCCAGAAGGCGGTGAGTCGCCGGCAGAAATCGAGGAACTGCTGTTCTTCAGGGGACAGATCCCAGCGCAGCCAGCTGATTTCGTTATCCTGGCAATAGGGGTTGTTGTTCCCGCCCTGAGTCATGCTGAGTTCATCACCACCGCGCAGCATGGGGACTCCCTGCGACAGCAGCAGGGTGGCCAGCAGATTGCGGCGCTGTCGAAGTCGCAGAGCCTGAATGGCTGGATCAGCCGTTTCCCCCTCGACGCCGCAGTTCCAGTTGTTGTTGTGACTTTCGCCGTCACGATTGTCCTCGAGATTGGCGGCGTTGCGTTTGTGTTCCCACGTGACCAGGTCGCGCAGCGTGAACCCATCATGTGCGGTGATGAAATTGATACTGGACCGGGGGCTGCGTCCTCCCGGCTGATACAGATCACTGCTGCCGCTGAGTCGTGTGGCAACTTCCGACATCAGCCACCGATCACCGGCCCAGAATCGCCGCAGCGTGTCACGGTATCGACCATTCCACTCTGACCACAGCTGCGGGAAGTTGCCAACCTGATATCCGCCACTGCCCAGGTCCCACGGTTCCGCGATGAGCTTGACCTGGGACAGCACAGGGTCCTGCAGGATGATGTCGAAGAAGGCGCTGAGCTTGTCGACGTCGTGCAGTTCCCGGGCGAGTGCACTGGCCAGATCGAAGCGGAATCCATCGACGTGCATTTCCTGCACCCAGTACCGCAGGCTGTCCATGATCAACTGCAGCACGCGAGGGCTCTGCATGTTCAGGGTATTCCCGCAGCCGGTGAAGTCCTGGTAGTAGCGGCGACTGCCCGGCATCAGACGATAGTAGACACTGTTATCAATGCCGCGCAGCGAAAGTGTCGGACCACGTTCATTGCCTTCGCCCGTGTGATTATAGACCACGTCAAGAATGACCTCGATACCGGCCTCATGCAGCCGCTTCACCATGCTCTTGAATTCCGTCAGCACTCCGGCCGGGCAGGCAGCGGAGGAGAGCGAGGGTTCGGGAGCAAAGTAGGACAGCGTGTTGTAGCCCCAGTAGTTTCGCAGCCCGTGGGTGACCAGATTGCGGTCATCAACGTGAGCATGCACAGGCAACAGCTCCACAGCCGTGACTCCCAGCCGCTGCAGATGTTCAATGGAAGCCCGGGACGCAAGCCCGGCATAGGTGCCGCGAATCGGTTCAGGTACCTGCGGGTGCAGTCGGGTCTGCCCCTTCACATGCGTTTCATAAATCAGAGTTTTGTGCCATGGTGTCCGCAAAGGACGGTCGTCGCCCCAGTCAAACTGGCTGTAAGTCACGACGGCCAGCGGAGCACACCACGCGTTATCACGATCATCCCGGGTCAGGTCATCGTCGCCCACCCGATACCCGAACATCGCATCGGACCAGCCAATGCCCCGCCCAATGGCGCGCGCCCACGGATCCAGCACGATCTTCCGCAGGTTGAAACGATGACCCGCATGCGGCTCCCACGGACCCCGGACTCGCAAACCATACAGTTGCCCCGGAGACAGTCCGGGAATGTAGCCATGCCACACACCATCCGTGTGCTCACGCAGCGGCACGCGGGCCACTTCGTGGTGAGCCTGAGCCGAATCGAACAGACACACCAGCACACCGGTGGCGTGTTCCGAAGCCACTGCAAAATTCACTCCGGCTCCATCCCAGGTGGCGCCCAGCGGTGACGGACGACCACGCCAGACACGATACGACAGTGGCACGGCGGGCAGCCCCGCAAGGTCCTCGTTCAACCAGTTTGTCATCAGCCAGCTTCCAGAGTGCAGAACACAGGAACAGGTCGGAAACCGAAAGCAGTGAGCCCCTTGCCTGCCCAGGAACTGAACATGAGTCCATGTTTCAGGGCGAGTCGTCCACTTTGAGGGATCCCGGATATACCGTTTGTATCGAACGCTGACCAGTGGGTGGGTCAGATTGCGGGTTCAGTTTTGATCCAGCCAGGTTGGAGTGTGGGGTGCAGAACCGATATGCAGATGGTCAGGAGCAGTGCGCCTGCCGGTGTGTGGGGGGAACTGAGTGTGGCTGACGATCACTCTTTTCGCCCTTTTCACCCCCGGTGCATGATTTCCGTTTGACACTCTTTTGCTCAGTGTTTCTTATATGGGGTCTGGCAAAGACACGGGGTTCTGGCCAGGTGGGCAATTTGCAGCGAACGAACTGTGCCACGTGGGTGGCACGGAATCAGTCGAATGTGAATGTTCCTGCTGCGTGTGGCTCCGCTTGCGAATGCTCTGATCACATTCCCTTTGAATCTGTACATCAGCCGAATTTGTCGGGTTGGGTGCGGTTTCGGTAAGTTTGTGGCGTCTGAGGTCTGACGATGTTGAATTTCTTCAAGGTCCTGTCTGTGTTCGTTACGGTGGTTGCCGTGGCGTTGATGGGCATTGCCATTTCAACGTTTGCGGTGGCACCGGACCTGCGTGCGGAAATGAACACTCCGGCGATGCAGAACTACACATTTGAGCGGACTTCCGGCGAAGAGCCGAAGTGGACGGTGACTCGGCGGTTTTCCACCAACCCGGCTGATCCTGACGAGCGTGGCGCTGTTGGTAGCCCCACGGCATCCGGCTATGACGCTCTGATCAAGGCTCATCAGGACCTGCGTCAGTATCTTGGTGGCAAGACCACTGCCTACACCGATGACACGGCAAAGCAGCAGGCGGATGTGAAGACGTATCAGGCTTCGCAAGCTCAGGATACGGCAGCGCTGGCGGCAAGAATCCAGGAGCTGACGGCTCAGGCTGAGGCGATTTCTCAGAAGGTGCAGGAGAATTCCCGGACGCTGCAGACGTTATCCGTGCAGGGTAAGGGTATTCGCGACGAAACAGCGGCACGCCGAACGGACGTGCTGCGACTGCGTCATGAACTTGAGGAATTGCGTACGGACTTGTTTCGTCTGACGGCCATTCGTCGTGACCTGACGGATCGTCTGCTGCGAGTCGAGATCGAGAACCAGGAACTGGCTGACCGGCAGGCGCAACTGACGTCGGCCGGCGGCGGAAACCCATAATCATGCTGCAGCCTGCGTATCTGGATCTGCCAGCGCGGGACTGACAGTTATTCCACACGACCTGAACAATACAACTCAGACGCAGCCCCCGGGATTTCGAAAAACTTAAAAACCATTCTCTGAACACGGGTGTGTGCGGAGCTCTCAATGAACAATGTCGTAGCTAAAACTCTGATCGTTCTGCAGCTGGTTTTCAGCCTCTGCTTCATGTGCTTCGCTGGGGCCGTGTATTCCTTCCAGAAAACGTGGAAGGACAAGGCGGTTGCGACGGCTCGACAGGTCGCCGACCTGCAGAAAAATCTGTCTGACCAGCAACTGGCGCGGGCCGACGAGAAAACCAAGCTGGAAGCGGACCTGCTGAAAGAGACGAATCGGGCCAACCTTGCCGAGGGCAAACACGCCGATCTGGATCGCAACCTGACACTCAGCGTTGCTGCTCGTGACAGTGCCGTGCAAGAGCGTGACAAGCATCTGGCTGATCTGCAGGTGGCACAGCAGGAGGCCGAAGCCCGGATCACTGAGACCAACGGTTCACGCAGCGAAATCAAGACTCTGCGTGATCAGATGAACGAAGGAATTGCACAGCGACGTTCCCTCGAAGACAAACTGCTGGACCAGCAGGGCAGGATCGACGAGGCGCAGCAGCGAGAAGAGCAGATGCTGAAGGAAATCGGTCGTCTCCGCGATCTGTGCCGAGCGAACCGAGTGGACCCCAACGAGCCTTATGTGGGGCCGGTTCCGGCGGCCATTGTCAAGGTGGACGGTGTTGTCCGGCAGGCCCGGAAAAACGCCTCCCGTTCAGCCGAACTGGTTGAAATTTCGATCGGCAGCGATGACCAGATTGAGAAGAAGATGAAGCTGATCGTCTACCGTGGCAGTCGCTTCATCTGTGAGATTGAGATCACCGACGTGTATCCGGACATGTCTGTCGGACGCGTGCTCGAAGAAACCCGTAACGGATCGATTGAACGAGGCGACCATGTCACAACCAAGCTCTGACCCAACCATCTACGACGGCCTGATGTTCGTGTCGCTGGGTGCGACGATTGTCGGCATCGTGTTCTGGATTCTGACGCTCAATTCGCTCGGCTGGACAGGTGGCTGACGAAATTGCCGGCTACGGCTGGCTGCTTTTGCCAGCGTTGACAACGATCGATCCGGCAAGGTAGTCATGCAGGCAGCATTTCTGGCTGCCAAAGATCAGCAGCGAGTCCAGGAGATTGATAAAGCCGCCGATACCGCTCATCAGCGCGGCCAGGCCTGGTGGGGCGAAAGTCACGATCAGAGCCAGCGGTGTCAGCCAGAGGTAACGAATGATGTAGACGCGAGTGAACGGCAGCAGTTCTCGCGTTTTGGCGTCTACAATTCGTGTCCCAACCAGCCATTTTCCGACTGTTTGTCCGTGTTTGACCAGCAGGTAGCCGTGCATCAGCAGAAACGCACCAACGCCGATCAGGCTTTGCAGCAGCTGATCCGTGGTGCTGACCGGTATCCCGGCGCTCAGTTTTGACAGCATCCCCGTGGCGAATTGCGCCCCCAGAGCAACGCCGCCGGCGAGGATGCCATCCACGAAGGCCCCGGTGAATCGTTTTCCGCGGTCAGCAAGGATTATGGTGGCGGAAACTTCCCCGGCTTTGACGTCCAGGTTTTCGGGCACTTCGAAGGGATTGTAAGACATCGACAGAACTCCAGCAGAGTGATATGTAACAAACTGCGTCTCGACGGAACGTCAAAACTGCGGCAGACAGTGGCACCGGGCTTACCTACTCGTTCAACCGTTTCAGCCTGCGGTCCAGCGTGGAACGTTCGATTCCAAGGATCTGGGCGGCTCGCGACTTGTTACCACCCGTATGTTCCAGTGTTTTCAGGATGTGTGTCAGCTCGACATCGGCCAGTGACTGCTGCTGCCATGCATCGCCGGCGGTGACGGTCGCAGGGGTCTCGGGAGTCTGTTTCCGAGCGAATGGCGAGAGTTGCAGGTCGACTTCCCGTATGATCTCATTGCGACACAGAATGACCGTGCGTTCGATGGTGTTCTGCAGTTCTCGTACGTTTCCGCGCCACACATGTTCCTGAAGTCGCAGCAGGGCTTCATCGGTGAACCCCGTAATTCGGCGACCGGTTTTGAGTACGCAGCGTTGCAGGAACTCCGCAGCCAGCAGGGGGATATCGGCTTTCCGTTCGCGCAGTGGTGGGGCCGTGATTTCCGCAACCTGCAGGCGAAAGTAGAGGTCTGAGCGGAAGGAGCCATCATCCACAGCGGCCTCAAGGTCCCGATTGGTCGCTGCAAGGACTCGAACATTCACCTGTACGGGGCGTCGTCCGCCAATGCGTTCAAACGGATGTCCTTCCAGAATTCGCAGGAATTTGGCCTGAATAGCGCTGCTCATTTCGCCGACTTCATCGAGGAACAGTGTGCCACCATCCGCCTGTTCGAAGCGTCCGATTCGTCTGTCGCTGGCCCCCGTGAAGGCTCCTTTTTCGTGCCCGAACAGTTCGCTTTCCAGCAGGCTTTCGTTGAGTGCGGCGCAGTTGAGGCAGACAAAGGGGCCATCGCGTCGGCTGCTGCGATCGTGGATACTGCGAGCGATCAGTTCCTTGCCGCAACCACTTTCCCCGCGGATCAGCACGATGGCATCGGTCTCGGCGATCAGCGCAATCTGTTCGCGCAGACTGATCATGGCGGGGGTCTGTCCGACGAGCCCGCCGGCTCCGGGCAGCTGACTTCTGAGCAGATCATTGGCCGAACGAGCGCGAGCCAGTCCTGTGGCGAGTGATTCGCGCTGCTGCAGATTGCTGAGAGCAACAGCCATCTGCCCGGCGACGGCAAGGCAGAAGTCGAGATCGCCGCGATCGAGCGGATTTTCGGGATTGCTGGAGTAAAGGTGAATAAGTCCCAGAGTGTGTTCAGCCGCGCGAATGGGGGCGCAGATCACGCTGAGGGCTTTCATTTCACCGAGACTGTCGAACATGGACAGTTGTCGGTCATCAGCGACGTCGCGGGCAAGAATTGCTTCACCGCTCTGCAGGACCCTGCGGGACAGATTGTCCGATACGCGACGGTAGGGCAGATCTGTGCGGCTGCGGTATCCCAGCAGCTGCAGTTCGCTGGTGCTGGTCTGGGCAGTGGAGCGCTGATCCGGTATGAACACCAGCACCGCAGCGATCATCGCCACGGTTTCGCGTTCGAGACTGGCAAGGACGACGTCAGCCAGCTCGCTGCGGGTACCGGCTGATCCCAGGTCCAGCCCCAGTTGGTACAGTCGTGACAGAACTGAGGCATAGGCCGTGAGCTGGGATGCTGACCCGGCGAACTGCGGCCTTGCCGCACTGTGCAGAATGCTGGGTGGTGGAGTATCGCGTCCGGGCAGAGTGGCGAGGTCGTTGTCAGGAAGATTCCGGGGCCGGGCTGCGGCAGGTTCGTCGAGGCTGAGACAGAAGGCCAGTCGACAGGCGCCAATGCTGATCACGTCACCGGGTGTCAGCTGTTCATCAGCAGTCACTTTCAGACCATTCAGCAGCGTGCCATTCCGGCTTTTCAGGTCCCGCAGTTTCCACTCCGAATCAGCGAAGAAGACTTCGCAGTGGTTCCGGCTGGCCGCTTCGTCCTGCAGCACCAGTCGATTGTTGGTGGAACGGCCGATGGTGGTGACGAGCTGACGTTTCAGTCGCACGGCATCGCGCCACGTTCCACCATCCCACGTCAGCAGAAAGGCGTCGGGGTCAGGACCGGTTTGGCCGGTGCTGGTCTTGTCTGCTGCACCAGACTGCATGGAACGATACTCCGTGAACGTGCATTCTTCGGGCATGTGCCCCGGAATCAGGTGATTCTGCAGCGGGTGATTGTGGGGATCGAGCGTTCGAGATGCAACCGGTGGGCAGAGCGAGTCCGCCGATGGCAACGGCCTGAGCAGCAGCGGGATGGATCTGGCTTCCCATCCGGCCGGTTGCGATTCAGAATACCCGTGACCTGATTCCGTCCCATCATTCTGGAACTTCCGGCCATGTGCGCAGTACTGCTGATTCTGGTATTTACCCTGCTGTGTGACTTTTCCACTGCCGCTGACGGGCAGACGCGACCGGCCGCCGACGATCAGCAGCTGCAGTTCTGGCTGCAGAACATGGTCTGGCATCACAAGTACACCACTGCAGAGATCTGTCAGGTGACAGGTCTCAGCCCTGAACAGTTACAGCAGCGGCTGGCTGAATTCGGAATCTCGGCTGACACACGACCGGCCCGGCCGACCGATCGGCTGCTGCTGCTGCCCTACCCCGGCGGTCGCCACCCGCGGATTGGATTTCTGGAGGGCGCGATCGAACCGCAGCGTGAGACGAAGCTGAGTGCGTTTTGTCCGTGGGATGATCACAGCTACGCCGTGCTCGATTTCCCCGAAGCGCTCTGGTCAAATCTCGGACTGACATATCTGGCTCACACCCACATCGACACCATCTGGACGCGTCAGGGCATCGCGCTGCCGCAGTTGGAATGGTCCGCCGACGGGGAGCATCGCTGGACGATTGAACGAACGCTGCCCAACGGCATTCGCATCGGCACCTCAGCAACGGCTCAGCGTGACCACATCGAACTGATGATGTGGCTGCACAATGGAACGGACCAGCCACTGTCGGACCTGCGAGTCCAGAACTGCGTGATGCTGAAGGCCGCTGCCGGATTTACTCAGCAGAACAACGACAACAAAGTCATCCGCGGAAACTATGCGGCAGCCCGATCGGCAGACGGACAGCGATGGATCATCACCGCGTGGGACCCGCTGCATCGCGCGTGGGCCAACGCACCGTGTCCCTGCCTGCATTCGGATCCCCAGTTCCCGGACTGTGCACCGGGTGAAACCCGGTACCTGCGGGGATGGTTTTCCTTTTATCAGGGCAGTGATATTGAGGGTGAGCTGGACCGCATTGAGGCCAGCGGCTGGAAACAACGACCGCTGCAGCATCGCACTGCGAATGTGGCAGGCACGATCTGCGACGCCGACACGGGCACCCCGCTGGCAGCAAGGCTCTACGTGCAGCGTCTGGATGATCCGCAGCAACCGTTTTTCTTTGCCGAATCGCTGAACCCGCAGAGTGTCGCCGTGGTGTACAATCGGCAGGTCCCGGGCACCGAATCGCAGGAACGTCACGTATCGCTGTCAGCAGAACCGTTTCAGGTGCAACTGCCGCCGGGACACTATCGTGCCACGGCGATGCGCGGCAAGGAGTACCTGCCAGCGACGGTCGAATTCACGGTTTCAGCCGATCAGCCAGTCGATCTGCAGCTCAGGCTGCAGCGGTTTGTGCGGATGTCCGAACTGGGCTGGTACAGTGGTGATGTGCACCTGCATCGTCCGATGGCGGAAGTCCCGACGCTGCTGATGTCCGAGGACCTGAATGTGGGCCTGCCGATGAACTACTGGGTGCGGGACAGTCGCGAGATTCCGGCCGCCAGTGGCCCGGCCCTGACACCAGACCCGGTGTTCGTCTCGCCGACTCATGTGATCCTGCCGATGAACACCGAGTATGAAATCTTCAGTGTGGCGGGCCAGCGTCAGACGCAGGGAGCCGTGTTTGTCCTGAACCATCGTGAGCCGCTGAAACTGAGTGCTCCGCCGGTGTCGGCCATTGCCGCTGAAGCGCGGCGGCAGGGAGCCCTGCTGGACATTGACAAGCATTCGTGGGAGTGGTCGCTGATGATCATTCCGATCATGAATGTGGACCTGTTCGAGCTGGCGAACAACCATCACTGGCAGACGAAATTCGGGTTCCCGAAATGGACCTTGAATAACTCGCCGGACTGGCCAGAGATTGAGCGTACAGACGCGGGATTCACGGAGCTGGGCTGGACGGAGTTCGGGATGCGCACCTACTACTCGCTGCTGAACTGCGGGTTTCGGCTGCGAGTATCGGCCGGGACAGGCTCGGGGGTGCACCCGGTGGCACCGGGGCATGGCCGCGTGTATGTGCATGTTGGCGATCAGTTCAGTCCGCAGCGATGGCTGCAGCAGTTGAATGCCGGCCACAGTTTTGTCACCACCGGACCGCTGCTGAATCTGCGGTTCAATGATCAGTTGCCGGGCACTGTCTGGCGGACGACCGAGGCAGTGGAGCCGGTGCGGGTCAAGGGTGTGATCCTGAGTCAGCATCCGCTGGATCGAGTGGAGCTGGTGCGAAATGGTGTGATCGAAGCGGTGGCGGTGCAATCCGAGCAGGTGCCGAGCGGCGACCGGGGATACTGGAAAACGGCATTGGATCACAGTGTGCAGTTGACAGCGAGTGGCTGGCTGGCGGTGCGAGTTTTCGAGCAAATCTCGGGTGGAAAAGTGAGTTTTGCGCATTCCAACCCGATTTTTCTTGACAATCCGGCTCGTCCCGTTCCAGCAAAGCGTCGTGAGGTGGAGTATCTGGTGCGGCGTATGGATGAGGAGTTGCAGCGCAACGCGGGGGTTTTGTCTGAGGAAGCGTTGGACGAGTACCGTCGAGCACGGGATATTTATGCGGCGATGCTGCCCGGGGCAGTGGTGGAGCGCGAGGGGACCGAGAAGGTTGACTGAGGGCAGGCGGGGCCGAGTTGGTAGTTCCGGAATTCTTAACGGCGGAATGAACCCGTCGCGTGGGTTTTCGCCCGGGCAGGTTACCACTGCCCAGCTCACGAAAACA
Organism: uncultured Planctomycetaceae bacterium; assembly: GCA_903896675.1. Classification (GTDB taxonomy): domain Bacteria; phylum Planctomycetota; class Planctomycetia; order Planctomycetales; family Planctomycetaceae; genus SXXK01. The sequence continues at coordinate 2,107 of CAITYU010000349.1, read as the reverse complement.
CGAGGGGATTTTGTGGGAAGATAGACGGCACCGAATTCCTTCGGCCGTCTTTTTGGCCACCGCGTTCCGATTCCGGGAGGGCGAGGCTCCTGCCGAGCCGGACGTCCTTGGGAGGGCGAGGCTCCTGCCGAGCCGCGGGTGAAAACCAACGGGTGTTATTGTGCTTTTTTTGGGTGGTTTTATTTCACCACGGAAAGACACGGAATACACGGAAAAAAGAAGGGGTGACGGTCGCACTATTTGCGGATGCCGGCCTCGGGAGGGCGAGGCTGGTGGCGCGCCGCGGGATTCAGGGGCGTGGCAGGGGTTCGGCTCAGCAGGAGCTTCGCCCTCCCAAGAATCCGGCTGCCGCAGCAAAACGCTCAGGTCACACCAGCCAACTGCCAACTGCCAACTGACCACTGCCAACTGACCACTGCCAACTGACCACTGATCACTGATCACTGATCACTGACCACTATTTCGAAAGCCCGTTTTGCAGATAATTCAGCAGTGCGTTGATTTCAGCCGGAGTCAGACTGTCCAGCAGCCCCACGGGCATCGGTGACATTTCGATCGCCTGCAACGTTTCCACCTGCTTCTTATCAATCGTCTCGAACTGCCCCGGGCGCAGAATTTCCGTGTTGAGACGAATCAGTTCGGATCGGTAATCCCCTTCGGACAACAGTCGTCCGGTTCGCGTCAATCCGTCCACCGTGCTGACGTGGGTCAGGCGATATGGCTCGGCCACCACCTGCGACGGTTCCACGATCGAACGGAGCAGGTCAGCGCGGGAAAATCTGCGGCCCACCGCGGTCAAGTCCGGGCCGACGGCTTTTCCAAGACTGCCGAAGCGATGACACCGAATGCACAGTGCCTCACGATACAGGCGTGCTCCGGTTTCCCGGTCGTCCGCAACCGGGTTCTGCTCCAGCAGTGGCAACAGTGAATCCACCCGCCACCGCTGCACCACCGGGCGTGCCACATTCAGCTCGTCTGCAGTTTCTGTCGCGACCGGTGCTTCGCGGTACGTTTCCCGTAACTCCTGCGGAAGTGACGCTGCAGCATCTTCACGCAATCGCGCCAGAAACACCGCCATACCGTCTCCACCCAGCCACTTCGGTCCCTCATTCAATGTGCTGAAATACAGTTCCGTCAGTGACCTGTCAGCGCTGCCCAACTGTTTCCGCAGGCCCAGCAATGCGGTCAACTGGTCCTGCTGCTGCGGGCTCTGCAGCAGCGACCGCAGGATTTCCGACTGTGGTGTTCCGGGAACGGCGAGGGGCAGCCCGAACTCCGCTGCCGTGGCCACCAGTCGCTGTCTGAGCGTCCTTGTCTGTTCGCCGGGTGCGAACACCTGCACATCAGCAGCACATCGCTGCAGATCCGACAGCAGCCACGTACCAACGAATTCCGCAGGTTCCGCTCCCGCCCGCAGCAGCTCCGGAAACCTGATGGCCGTCTCCTGAATCAACTGCAGTCGGACCGACGCCTGCCGCAGCCAGACCGGTGCTGACAGCGTTTCGCCCTCGGCTGACACAAGTGTGGTCATGCGTTGCAGCAACTGTGCCACCTGCTCCCTGGAACCGGCTCGCACCAGTGACAGGGACGCTTCGACAAACACTCGCTCGTCCGACACCTCCAGCAGTCGCCCGGTCCAAATGTCCGCCGGCATCTGCTCAAGAGCCACACGAGCCATTGCCTGCAGTTGCGGATCAGACTCGGCAAGTGTGCGTTCAATCCACCTGAGTCGTTCCTCTGCATCGTGCTGCGGTGACTGGGACCGCAACCAGGCGGCCGCCAGTCTGCTCTGTTCCTGCTGGCCCTGTGCATACCGGGCACAGCGTTGTTCGTGCAGGCTGTCCGTTCTCGGCGACACATCCGGCTGCTCCATGGTGACCTCGTACAAAGCGGACTGGGTCCGGCGACCGCCCGTGATCAGATACATCGCTCCGTCCGGCCCGGCGGCAATGTCCGTCACATTCAGTGGAACTCCCTGCAGGAACAGTTCACCCGCCATGCGGTACACGCTGCCTCGCGGTGCCATGTGCACCGCAAGGACTCGACCATAGGCCCAGTCCAGCACGTACAGGCAATCGCGATACGTCGGATTGAACGTCAGCTTCGT
>CAITYU010000348.1 GCA_903896675.1 uncultured Planctomycetaceae bacterium | reverse complement strand
CCCTGACCGCTGCTGTTGGCATTCCACTGCTGATCGCGTTCTCCAACAGCCAATCCGCTCAACTGCAGGAAGCGACCGCACTGCTCTCCAGCAACCCCGGTCAGGTCAGCCAGCGTGCCGCCGCCGCTCTTGCCGCCAGTCCTGGCTCCCCGGAATGGCTTGATCTGGCAGCTGTCGCTTCCGAACGCACCCGCGATTACACCGCCGCGGTCCAATACCTGCAGCGGCTCCATGCCGTTCGCAAACTGCCAACAGAGCGGCTGCTGAAACTTGCACGCCTTGCCGAATTATCCGGTGATCTGCTCGCGGCGGAAGCGGTCCTGAGTCAGCTGGTCAGGGACGAGCCAAATTCGGAAGTTGCCCTGCGTCAGCTTGTCAACCTGTTACTGGCAGAGTGTCGACGCTTCGAAACCCAACCCCTGCTCCGGCGACTCGTTCAAAACCGCAGCTTTCTGCTCGACGAACTGGCAATGCTTGGCAGCCGCGAAGAATTGCTCAGCGACGAAGCCCTGCTCAAAGCGGCCCGGAATTCTTCCAGCCGTCCGCTGGCACTTATGGCCCAGGCCAGTGCTGCACTCTTTCTTGGTAAACCCGAGGATGCCCTGAACATCCTTGAGGGCGTTCCACTCCCTTCTGCAGGTCAGGCGGAATTTGTCTCGGTCGTCGCCCGTGGTTATGTGGGAAAAGCTGACGACGACGGAATGGCTGCATGGGCACAGGAACACTCCAGCCTGCTCGAGACTCACCCGGATGGTGCGTGGTGTCTGGCATGGCTGGCTGCAAGGCAGGGGCATCTGGATTCCGCACGAAGCTTCTTTCTTAAAGCTCTCAGCCTTGACTATAACCACCGAGCCGCCCTGCAGCAGTTCGGTTCGCTGCTTGCTGCTGCCAATTATCCCGAGGCAGCCCGACCGCTGCTTGAACGTGCGCAACTGCTGAACGAAACCGAACAGCTGCTGCATCGCGTTCTCACAGATGATCAGACCGCGCCACAAATGCTCCGCATCGCCACCGCCATGGAACAACTCGGCCGCCTTCAGGAAGCATGGGCCTGGCACATGGCAGTCGCTGGATATCACCCCGCAGCTGCAGCTGCCTCGAGCAAACGATCTGCAGAGCTCGAACAGCAGCTGCAGCTACAGCCGGAATTTGGCAACTTTCCCGAAGATCTGCATCGGCAGCTGGCGGCAATTGTCCTGACAGACCGCTTTGCCGATTCCCGGCAGACAAAGGTCGCGGCATCCGGGGCCCGGTTGGCCCCCGTGAATCAGTCTTCTCCGGCTGACGCTCCTGAACCCAGGTTTGAAGATCACGCGGAATCCCTTGGTATCGTCCAACCCTGGTTTTTTGGGCAGTCGACGTCGGAACCTCGCGGCCTGTCGGTGCTGCAGGGATTTGGCGGAGGAGTTGCTGCGTTTGACTTCGACAATGATCTTTGGACTGATCTCTGTTTTACACAGGGTAGTGCGCTTCCACGAGAAACCGATGATTCCCGCAGTACAGATATTCTCCTCAGGAACGTGCGCGGCCTCTCAGCAGCATCCGCGCCTGCGGCACTGCCACCAGATTTCGATTACGGCCAGGGAATCGCAGCCGGCGACTTCAACGAGGATGGATTCAGCGACCTGCTGATTGCTTCCACAGTGGGAACCCGCCTGCTGCAGAACAACGGCGATGGAAGTTTCACGGACATCACCGCAGTCGCGCTTCCTTCCTCTGCCGGCTGGGTCACCAGCTGCGCCATCGCCGACGTAACCGGTGACGGGATTGCCGATCTCTTCGAAGTTCGCTACGCAGACGGCAGCGACCCCCAAACGAAACTCTGTCCCAGCGGTCCGGCTCGGCTGCCCCGTTCCTGTCGCCCCGATCTCTTTCCTGCCGCCCCCGATCGGCTGCTGGCAGGCGATGGCAGCGGGGCATTCACTGTCGCTGGTGCCGATTTTTTCCCGCCTGACGAGGGCCGGGGACTTGGACTTTTGATCGGCGATTTCGATGATTCAGGACACAATTCCGCATTTATCAGCAACGACATGACACCCAATGCACTGCGTGTACTGCAAACAAACGCTGCTGCGGGGACGCTTCCATCCACGAAAGGCAGCGACGCGGATAGCGCCGCGTTCAGCAGTGCTGCCCCTGGTACGTCTTCTTCTGGCGCAGTAACTCCTGCAGCACTGATTGATATCGCGGCCCTGCGTGGCTGCGCCGTAAACGGTGCTGGCCGTATTCAGGCCGGCATGGGCATCGCCTGGGGCGACTTCAATCGGGATGATTTCTGCGATTTCTTCGTGACCAATTTCCTTGCCGAAACCAACACGCTGTTTGCAAGTGCAGCGGGGGGCTTTTTTGAGGATCTCTCCAGCAGTACCGGGGCTGACGCCGGGTCCCTCGACCTGCTGTCGTTTGGTGCCCAGGCAGTCGACGCCAATCTTGACGGACTGCAGGATCTGTTTGTTCTCAACGGCCATGTTGATGACTACCAACACTTCGATCTTCCCTGGAAGATGCCGCCAGCAGCGTGGATTGCTGTCCCGAATGGCCGCTTTCAGCGCGGTTCCCCTGACGTATTTGGCACGAGCAGTAAAACGCCTGCTCTTGGACGTGCTCTGGCGAGGCTTGACTGGAACCGCGATGGAAAAAACGACCTTGTTGCCACATTTCTTGATCGTCATCCGGCCCTGTTTATCAATGTTTCTCGAACTGTCGGGCGGCCGCTTCGAGTTTCCACGATTGGCACTCGCAGCTGTCGTCACCCAGTCGGCGCCAGCCTCAGTCTGGATTCCGGCGATCAGGCCTTCCCTCGCCAGCGGTCGTGGGTCACTGCCGGAGACGGCTATTATTCAGCTTGTGAACATACCTCAGCCTTCGCACTTTCAGTCGCACATGACACGTCGTTGCTGACGATCCGCTGGCCTTCACACGCGGAACGGCAGCAGTTTTCAATTGCAACACCTG
>CAITYU010000347.1 GCA_903896675.1 uncultured Planctomycetaceae bacterium | reverse complement strand
GGCTGGATCCTGCGTGATGGTGGCAGACGAAGGTGCGGCCCTCAGCTGTTACAGCGTGAATCACGGTGCCGGCCGGGCGCTGGGTCGGCGGCGAGCGATTCGCGAGCTGGACCAGCGGGCGATCGACCAGTCATTTGACGAACACGACATTTTAAGCAACTGTCGGCAGTACCCGAAGGATGAAGCTCCCGCAGCCTACAAGGACTTCAACGAAGTTCTGCGATCCGTCAGGACCGCGGGATTGGCATCCGAAGTCGCTCGCCTGCGCGCCCGCTTCGTCATCAAAGATGGCGATTCCCCGGACGACTGACCACCAGACACGACCGGTGGTCAATTCAACAACCAGACGCCTGCTCTGCACCTTCTTCCCGCTCCACGACTCAGCAGCACCCCGCGATTGCACCCGGCCGGCAATCCTGAGACGATCCGGTTCCCCGGTTGTATGTGTGTCCCGGCTCAATGGCTTTTCTTCTCCGGAGTTTTTTCAGTGGTGCAGCAGCTGGCAATCGGAGCGCGACGCGGATCGGTGTTGCCCGAGATCGTATCAGTGGAAGTGCCGAACTTTTCTGACAAACTGCAGCAGGACCAGATTCTGTGCCGCACATTGCAACTGGGAATCTGCGGGACGGACCGGGAAATTCTGCATTCCGCCGCGCCCTGGGTACCGCCGGGGGAACCGGTGCTGGTACTCGGGCACGAATGTCTGGCCCGCGTTGAAGCGGTGGGGTCGGCTGTCACGGACTGGCAGGTCGGTGATCTGGCGGTACCGGCGGTGCGCCGCAGTCTGCCGGGTGAACACCGGCGACTGGACTATCTGCCGCTCGGTCGGTTCACAGAACGCGGCATATTTTCCGAGCATGGATTCAGCATGCCGCTGTGGCTGGACCGCAGTCAGCACTTGTATCGCGTGCCGCCGGAACTTGCCGACATCGCCGTGTTTACCGAACCGCTGGCGGTAGCGGAAAAGGGAGTGAACGAGGCGTTGCATCTGCAGCGGGCTCGACTGGGCGCGGATGTCTGGCAGTCTGATCTGCCGCGAGTGCTGGTGACGGGCATGGGCCCGATCGGATTTGCCGCCGGGCTGGCATGTGTGGCTCGAGGCTGGCCGGTGAAGATGCTGGGCCGGGACCGTGGCGACACATTTCGCGCCACACTGGCGCAGCGGTTCGGAATCCAGTATCAGCGGCTGGCAGAAGACACGTTTGCGGTAACCGATCTGGAACGGGACGGAGTTGATTTGATACTGGAGTGTACTGGCAGCGACGAGCTGATGGTGCGCTCGACCGCAGTGCTGCGATCGTGTGGCGTAATGGTCTGGCTGGGCAGCCTGCGACCGCCACAGCCTCCGACACTGGACATTGCCGGCATGATGCTGCATGGTCTGTTGAACAATCACCTGCACATCGGCTGTGTGAATTCAGCTCCCCGCGACTTTCACGACGCCCTCACGCATCTGGGCCAGTTGAAACGAACCCATCCGACCGAGCTGCAGTCGCTGATCACAGCAAAAGTCTCACTGCAGGACTCACTGTGGCACTACCAGCACCGCGAACCTCAGGGCATCAAAACGATCATCGAATACCCTCAGGAAAGCTGAAAACAAGGCCCGCATCCGTCAACTCCCACCATCGGTTCGCCCGGGCAAGTTGTCCCCCGCCCCCGTTGCCTCACGATCGCGGCTTCTGCTGCCTCTGAGACTTCCAGCTTCAAACGAACCACGCCAATCGCCGGCATTTATTCGCCGCAACTCGGCGATTCAGCCGTGATACCCCAACTGGCCTGCTATTCGTACAGAGCCGCAAACACATCATCCAGCAGCTGATACAGGGCCGTTGACTGCTCCGCTGCCGTTGCCTGCAGATCCACCATCGCGCCGCCAGGTGCATCCTGTCGCCACGCACCAGCACTGCCATTTCCAGCCTGCCCACGTGCGGAAACACCGGAACGCTCATCAGCATGAAGCTTGTCACCAGCCATTGCCAAAAACTCCTTCTCGAAATCTGTCGCAGCATTCAGCAATACCGCCATGCCTTCCTGTAGTATGCCTTGCTGAAACTGTGACGGTGTTTCCGGGACAAATCTGCCTCATCCCCCCACCAGCCGCGTCTGAAATCGCCAGATTCGACGTCGCATGATCTCCGTCAGGATCGCCACGGAAACAGCACGTTCAGAAGAATCAAAACAGCCCCACCGAACCGACATGGCTTATTCAGGTATCTCCCAATGTCCGCCATGAGCGGGGCCGACACGAGCAGGAATCTCGTCATCTCTCAGCTGACGAATCTGCCTCTCAACGGCCCGCTCCGTTTTGCCCAACTTCTTTGCCAGCTCAGGGATGGTGATTCCCAGGTTTTTGCGAATCAAACCAAGGATTGCGTGAGCCGATTTCCCCGAACTTTTCCCCGAACTTTTTTTACGTACCACTTTCGTATCAATCAACTTACGACGACCGGTCGTCACGAAGCCATCGCGGACACCGAATTCGGGTTCCGGCAACCCTGCTTCGCTGCACCGACGAATCATGTCGCCGGTGCCGGTACCCATGCGTTCTGTGACTGCAGCCCCAACGGTGGGTCGCTTCATCCCCGCATGGCGAATTCGAGTAGAGTCTCACCGCAGGCATGCCTCCTTCACAGACGGCGACTCCCGCCGACCCGATCCGCCATTTCCCGACGCCCTCAGCCCGCTCTGCAGTCACATTGCCGACAACAATTCGATGAAACTCAAGCTCCGCACGCATCAACCGCCTGCGGCGAGCCCGGATGCTCACATACGCAAAAAGTGCTCCACCGAGTGCTGACCT
>CAITYU010000346.1 GCA_903896675.1 uncultured Planctomycetaceae bacterium | reverse complement strand
GCGCCGAGAGGTCGGAGTTCATCGCGTGTTCCCAGACCACCGGAGGGCAGCGGGCGACTGCGGTCAATATCCGAGCGGGAGATTCTGGTGGACTGGGCTGAGGCCGATTGCTGCAGCAGGGGCAGGCAGCAGAGGGCGACCAGTGTGATTCCGGGAAATGACCTGAGCAGTGAGACCATCTTGGAAACTCCTTTCCCTGCAGGCCGGTCCGCGGCCCGGCTGATCGATCGCAGAGCACTGCGCGCAGCGACGTGGGGGGAGTCTAGGTGACGGGTTGGTTTCGGTGGAACACCAGTTCTCAGTAGCTGAGACCGTTTTTGCGGACATGAACAAACGGTTCGAAATCGGCGGGATTTCGGACTGGGTGAGCGGCAGTGAGGGTGACGAGGCAGATCATGTGGTCTCCGGCATCGAGCAGGCTGGTAACGGTGCCTTCGAGTGCGGCCATGGCAGCCTGCAGGATTGGCAGTCCGGACACTCCGGGCGTGCTGTCGACACCGGCAAAGGCGTCGGTATCGGGGTCAAAGCCCTTTCCGAAGTGTCGAAACAGCAGTGTGTCGCCTTTCTGGATCTGATTGAGAGTGATGGGTGTTCCCGGGGACAGCCAGTTGATGAACCAGCGGGATTTGTTGATGGCCACCGTCACCTGGGGCGGGTTGAAGGAGGCCTGCTGGACCCAGCTGGCGAGCAGTCCGGTTTTTTTGCCATCCGGCCCTGCGATTGCCACGATGAAGACTCCGCTGGGGACGCGTCCGAGGATCTGAGCGAGGAGCGGTGTTTCCGTGGCGGGTTTGGTATTTTCGGCTGTCATTGGGGCTGGTCCGGAAGGGAGCGGCAAAGTGAAATCAGCGTCGCCGCGATTGTTGCAGTTCGGCGGATGGAATCCAGTGCAGTGCGTGGAGTGTGCTGAGTTCGCCCGGATTTTCCTGATGGGGGGTGTGGCTGGCAGTGTGAAATGCAATTTTTCCGTATATGCTCCGGGCGTCAGTCTTCCGGGTCATTGACCGGTTTTGGTGTTTTTTCGGGTGCAAGCCATGCGGCAACCGTCGGAATCGGAACTTTCACGGCATTCAGGGGAAAGTGTCCGAGCATTTTCCGGGGCTGAGCAGGGGGCAGCGATTGTCACTGGTGGTGGTCGTCGTGTTGGTGCCGCGATTGCGATGATGCTGGCTGGTCGGGGATTGGGTGTTGTGGTGCATTACGGGGCGTCGTCTGACGGGGCGGCGGGTGTGGTGCGTGAGATTGTGTCGGCTGGTGGTCGGGCAGTGGCTGTGGGAGCGGATCTGCGGGAGCCCTGTCGGGCGGCGGAGAAAGTCTTCGGTGCCGCTCGTGAGCTGGGGCCGGTGACGGTGCTTGTCAACAGCGCGTCTGTGTTTCAGGATCTGGCACTTGAGCAGGTTGATGGACGGCACTGTGATGAGCACGTTTCTGTGAATCTGCTGGCTCCGATTTTCCTGTCTCAGCAGTTCATGCGGCAGCTGGATGCGGGAAGTCGCGGTCACATTATCAACCTGCTGGACTGGCGTGTGCATCGTCCTGGTGCCGATCATCTGGTGTACACGGCGACGAGGTCGGCACTGGCCAGTGTGACGAAGTCACTGGCACTGCAGCTGGCACCGCGGGTCCAGGTAAACGGGGTGGCTCCGGGTGCTGTATTGCCACCGGAGGACCGGCCGGACTGGCACCAGCAGCGTGCGGCCGAACAGATTCCGCTGCGGCGTACCGGGTCACCGCGTGATATCACAGCGGCGATTGGTTTTCTGCTGGATTCCGGGTTCATCACTGGGGAAGTGCTGAACGTTTCGGGTGGTGAGGAACTTTGAAATCATCAGGGGAACAGGATGACGTCCGACAACGGGAACGCGGAGACTGCTGTGGGCCAATCGGTGGATGAGTCTGATCGGCTGCCCCGGGTGCTGGGTCTGTTTGATGCGACCATGATCGTGGTTGGATCCATCATTGGTTCGGGCATTTTCCTGAAGGTCAGTGCGGTTGACAGCAAGCTGGCTCAGTACGGTTTTGCGGCGATTATGGGGGTGTGGCTGTTTGTGGGGTTGATCACGCTGTGCGGAGCTCTGGCACTGGCGGAACTGGGTGCGATGTTTCCTCAGGCTGGCGGTCCGTATCTCTACATTCGCGAGTCGTTTGGCAGGTTACCGGCGTTTTTGTGGGGCTGGTCTGAGTTCTGGGTTGTGCGTACGGGTTCCGTTGGTGCTCTGGCCTGTGCGACTGTGGTGTATTTCAATGAGCTGGTGGCGTTATCTGCTGCGTCACAGACGCTGCTGGCACTGGCGATTGTGGTGGGTTTATCAGCAGCCAATTACCGCAGCACCCGTATCGGAGCGGGGATTCAGAGTCTGGCGACGGTGAGCAAGGTGCTGTTTCTGGCGGGTTTGATTGTGCTGCCATTTCTGCTCGGTGCGGTGGAAAGTGACAATCTGCAGCCGGTGCTGCAGCTGCCGGAGGGAGGGGCAGCGTGGACAGCCTTCTTCAGGGCTTTGGGGGCAGCCATGGTGGCTGTACTATGGCCTTATGATGGCTGGATCAATCTGGGACCGGTGGCGGAGGATATTCGTGATCCGATGAAGAACGTGCCGCGAGCGATGGCGATCGGGCTGGGACTTGTGGTGCTGGTTTACATGGGGGCGAATCTGGCGTACCACTGTGTACTGCCGATGTCGCATCTGTCGCAGAGTGAGACGGTGGCTGCTGACGTGTTTGCTGTGATGTTCGGACCGATGGGTGCGACGATTGCGGCAGTCGGCGTGATGATTTCGACTTTTGGCGCCACGAATTCCAATATGATTACAGGGCCGCGGATTTACCTCGCAATTGCTCGTGATGGACTGGTACCGCAGTGGTTGCAGCGGATTCATCCGCAGTATCGTACACCGGCAAATACGATTGTGCTGCAGGCCGTGTGGACGATTTTTCTGGTGGTCCTGTTTTCGATCTGGGACCCGAATGCACCTGTGGCAGCGGTGCCTCCTGTGGAGGCAGCGGCACTGGAGGTGGCGGCGGCGGAGTCCGGGGGCGAGGCTGGGATTGTGGAAGCAGTCGTGGCGGAGTCGGCGGTGCCGCATTCGAAGCGAATCAAGGCTGCCTTTGATGTGCTGACCGATTCAGTGATCTGCGCAGGGCTGATTTTTTATGGTCTGGCGGTGGCTGCTGTGTATGTCCTGAGAAGGACTCGACCGGACATGCACCGACCGTATCTGACGTGGGGCTACCCGGTAACTCCGGCATTGCTGCTGACGGCGTACGTGGGGGCGTTTGTCAGCATGCTGATTGAATCACCCGGGCAGACGCTGATGGTGCTGGCGCTGATTGCCGCCGGCGCGGTGTGGTACTATGCAGCAGGTGGGCATCGCCAGGCTCCCGGTGGCCGCTGATTGTCGGGGGTGATTGTGAAAATTGATGAGCAGATTCTGCCGACTGTGGTGATGCTGGGGGATGCTGCCGTGATGCTGCGGTGGGAGTGTGTTGATGAGGATTTTCCGGAGGCAACCATTCCAGCGATTCGGCAACTGATTTCTGAGCTGCGACTGAGGGGAGTCCGGGATGTGATTCCGGGTTTCGAGTCGGTGACAGTGTGTTTCAATCCGCGGCAGTGTCGGGCTGTGGAACTGGCAGAATTTCTTACGCAGCAGGTGCGGGTCTGGCAGACTGTGGAGAGAACCTGTGGCCGTGAGGTTCGGATTTCGGTGAGATTTTCCTGCGAGGACAGTCCGGATCTGATGGAGGTTGCGAGTTTTGCCGGCATGTCGGTGCAGGATTGCATTCGTGTGCTGGCAGGCTGTAGTTTTCGCGTGCGAATGATCGGCTTTGCTCCGGGTTTTCCGTATCTCAGCGGTTTACCGGAATGTCTGCGGATTCCGCGTCTGGCGACTCCGCGTCGATCCGTGCCGGCTGGTTCATTTGCGATTGCTGCGGGGCAGGCGGGGATCTATCCGCAGAGTTCGCCGGGAGGCTGGCGATTGCTGGGGCGAACGGAGCAGATACTGTTCGATCCATGCCGTGAACCGCCGAGCCTGCTGCAGGCGGGAGACGTGGTGCGGATTGATCCGTGCGGGCCACTGGTGGGTGGGGGGATTGCTGGAGCAGTGCGATGAGCGCGGTGACTGTGCTGCGTGCAGGCACGCTGACCACGGTGCAGGACGGGGGGCGTCCGGGGTATGGTCATCTGGGAGTTTCGGTGAGCGGTCCCATGGATCCGCTGTCGCTGCGACTGGCGAATCTGCTGGCTGGAAACTGTGAGGATTCAGCAGTTCTGGAACTGACACTGGTGGGCCCTGCCCTGCTCTGGCATCGGTCTGTCCGACTGGCAGTGGCTGGTGCGACGATGTCGGCCTGTATCAGGTTACCGGATGGTTCAGAGGTTGAGCTGCCCTGTGGCTGTCCAGTGGAAGTGCCAGCCGGATCAGTGACGGATTTTGGGGAAGCGCAACGGGGATGTCGCGGTTACCTTGCGGTGCGGGGAGGATTCGGGGGAGCCATGACTTTGGGTAGTCGTTCAGCGCAATTGCGTTCCGGGTTTCCGGGGAACTGCGGACGACGTCTGGAGCGGGGAGATGAACTGGAGTTGTGTGGCGATTCCGAGGGGGGGAATGGTGAGCTGGTGGTACCGGGATGGTTTGTGAGGCTGCTGGATTTGCCGGTGCGCGGTGGGGAAACTCAGGTCCTGCGGTGTTTGCCGGGGCTGCATCTGACGCAACTGGACAGCCCGTCCATGGATCGTTTGGGGAATGGGGTGTTTGAGCTGAGTACGGATTGTGATCGGATGGGTTATCGCCTGACGGGCCCGGTACTGTCGATGCCGACCGTGCCGCAGTTGCGATCCGAGGCGGTGGTTCCGGGGACTTTACAGCTCTCGCCGGACGGGAGGCTGTTGATGCTGATGGCGGATTGTGCGCCAACGGGTGGTTATCCGCGAGTCGGGCATGTGATTTCAGCGGATCTGCCGGGGGCCGGGCAGTTGCGTCCGGGTGACCGGGTACGGTTCAGGATGGTATCCGTGGAGCAGGCGGATCGGGCTCTGGCAGAGCAGGAGCGAGCGATTGCGGGTGTGCGTGCAATGCTGGCGTGTGTGTGACAATTCGGGAGTGTGCAGGGTGATCGGGGGCTCGGGGGCCCTCGGGTGGTCAACTGGACCGAATGGCTGGCTGGAGAGTGACCGGGGAGTTATTTTTTCGTTGAAACGGCTGTCAGTCGCTGAAAAATCGTTGATCTGGAAACTTTTTTGTCGCTGGTGTTTCAGGTTGCATTGAGTACACTGATTCTGCGTACACGCGGCTGTTTTGTTCAAGATGTCTTCAATTGAACTTGTGCACATGCGTCCCGGCGATTGCCGATTGCAGCAAAGCTTTCCTATGCAGTTGTGCTGCGGTGCTGTTTCATTCGCGAGACTGGGTTGGTGTGACGGCGTTCGCCGTTGAGTCAGCTCTGTGAGCTTTCTGTTCTGTCTTCCTGTCGTGTCCGTACTATTTCGGAGGATTCCAATGTTGAGGTCTGTGAGAGGGCCCCGCAGTCGCGGCTTTACGCTGATAGAGCTGCTGGTGGTGATCGCGATCATCGCGATTCTTGTGGCGCTGTTGTTGCCTGCAGTACAGCAGGCTCGTGAGGCGGCACGGCGTACGCAGTGCAAGAACAATCTGAAGCAGATTGGTCTGGCTTTTCACAACTATCACGATGTATTCAACACCTTTCCACCGGGTTATCTTTCTCCGATTGCCAACGGCAACACATCATCAGAAGTGAGTGTTTATTCGTGGGGTTCCAGCATTCTGCCGCAGCTTGAGCAGACGAATGTGGCTCAGGCGCTGAATGTGGGGCTTGTGCCACTGCACGTGAACGCAGCGAATGCTGCGAATCTGCGAATTCTGCAGACTCCGCAGCCGGCATTTCGCTGTCCGACTGATGTTGGGCCACAGCTGAACAACTATGTCAGCCCGGCTCCGGCGGCCAACTGGTACAACATGAACATCACCAACGGTTCAGCTCAGGTGCCGATTGCGACATCGAACTATGTGATGGTTTCGGGCACTGGTGTCAGCACGACCCCGGCGGCCAATCCGACCAACCGGGCTGCTGCGGCCTGTGAGCCGATGGGCGTTGGCTTCCGCAATTCGAAGATCAACTTCCGTGACATTACGGACGGCACCAGCAACACATTGCTGGTGGGCGAGCGAGCGTGGAAGTATGGACCGGTGCTGGTGGGTGCTGCCACGGTGTATGGCTTCAGTGCGTCGATCGATGACCAGTCGTCCAGTGCGAACGTAAAGTCTGCAGCGATGGCCTGTCTGGGTCTGGGATACAATGGGATCAACTGGAGTGCCAACAATCTGGTACACCAGACTCGCGGGTTCAGCAGTGGTCACACCGGTGGTGCTCAGTTCGTCCTGTGCGATGGTTCGGTGCGGATGATCAGTGAGAACATTGACTACAAGTCGACTGACAATGCGGCGCTGACGGATATGAATCTGCATGTCACTTCGGTGTATGCAAGACTGCTGGTCCGAGCTGATGGCCAGATCGTGGGCGATTTCTGAGCAGCAGTTGAAAGGTTGTGAGTTATGCGAAGCGTGGCAGTTTTGAGTTCGTGTCTGATCCTTGCCGTATCCGTACTTGTTGGGTGTGGTCGTGGCGATATGCCCGAGTTGGGTGACGTCTATGGCAAAGTCACACTCGATGGCAAGCCCGTGCCCAACATCAACATTCTGTTTACTCCGGAGAGTGGTCGGGCTGCTGGTGGAGTGACGGATGACGAGGGTAACTATGAGCTGAAGTATCTGGAGGGGTATTCAGGCAGCAAAGTGGGGCCAGCGAAGGTCACCTTTGAGTGGTCTCCGGGTGTAGAGCCGACAGCGGCCATTCCGGCAAAGTACATGCAGGAGGGGTTTTCCGTCGAAGTGAAGGAAGGCTCGAACGAGCTCAACTTCCCGATGGAATCGAAGTAGCGGGTTATCCGTCAGCAACGGAACACCAATAAAGAAAGCTCGCCACGGCAAACCGTGGCGAGCTTTTTTTGTGGGCTGGGGCGGACCGTTATTCTGTTTTGGGTTTCACTTCATGGAACTGCTGGGCGAATTCTTCATCACCGGAAAGGCAACGATTGTTCATTGCCAGTTTCTTGCGAATTCGACCGACTGTGAGTTTGGCCGGGCTGGTCAGCCTGAGCACCAACTGGTCTGCAGAGAACTGTTCGAGTTCACGGATGGAATGGATTCCGAGGAAATGAAAGGCGTCTCGCGCCTCTGGATCACTTTGGAAAACCACGTCCAGCGGAGCGTCGACGGGAATCCGGGAACGCCCGAGTTTGCTGGCGTCGCTGGCTTCTCTGAGACCGGTCGTCAGAGTCGCCTTCCGCACACCCTTGCGAGGTGAGTTCAGTGAAGACGAGTCGATTACCGCATCAGAGGTGTCAGCCGGCAGTACCGGGACAATCTGTTCGGGTGGAGCAGGCACGGCGGTGATTTTTTCGGCTCGAGCCACCGGTTTTTCCGGGGCAGGTGCCGGCTTCTCTGTACGCATGGGAGTTTTTTCCGATCGCACAGGCACCTTATCCGCCCTGACAGGGGGTTTTTCCGCTTTGGCTGGTTTTCCGCCCGCTTTGCTGGTGGGTTTGTTCTTCTTGACGGCCACAGGGGCCGGCTTTTTACGGACGACCTTTTTGGCAGGTCGCGACGTGTTTTTGGAGGGCGGTGACACGGACCGGCGCGGCTTAGCAGCCTTCTTGATCGCCTTCTTCGCCATATTCCTGTTCCGGTGACAGTAGGGACTGTTTGCCGTCTGAGGACTGTAGAATCGGTTGACAGGTCGTGTCGCCGATGTTCAGTCCGTCTTACACGGGTGTCAATATACAAATGTTCGAACTGCGTTTACTCCGAAAGTCCCGGATGTTCCTCAAAAAAGTCCCGAACCAGTTCCATTTCATCGTCTGTCAGCAGTCCTTCACCCCATTGCAGCATCTGTGGATGAACTCTCCATCTTCCCAGGGCTTCCAGGACTTCCCCTTCGAAGGCGGGGGATTCAGCCGCCACCAATTGCTCGTGGGGGGCTGAATCAATGATTAATTCGTGAAGAATTCCTGAAGAAAGACCGTTTTCGCGGGCCAGCAGCAGACAGCGAACTCGCGACGGTAGCCAGTGATTATTCAGATGATGCACATCTCGGGGCCCCTCAAAGACCACTCGCAGCAGAGGATTCTGGCGGTCGGTTGCGAGGCTGGCCAGCAGTTCGGTGGCCGCGAACAGGATCCGGGCTTCGAGTGGTGAGGGGGAGGAGTTGTTTGTGTGCGTCCAGCGATTCCAGGTCCGCAGCACGGTTTCCATCTGGATCTGGGGTGCCATTCCGGCAAGGGGTGGATAAAAGTGCAGTAGGTCAGAGCCTGCTCGTTCGGATTTGCTGGGCTCGAGCGAGTATCTGAGCAATCCGTCGAGGGACAGCAGGAAGGCGGCCCGCAGCGTCACGTAAGTGAGATCGCAGGGAACCTGGTTGGTGGATCTGGATGCCATGGTTCAGGCGTTGAGTT
This sequence comes from uncultured Planctomycetaceae bacterium, assembly GCA_903896675.1. Taxonomy (GTDB): domain Bacteria; phylum Planctomycetota; class Planctomycetia; order Planctomycetales; family Planctomycetaceae; genus SXXK01. Next base: position 1,480 of record CAITYU010000346.1, on the reverse strand, counting down.
TCATTGGTACATGCGTGGGGCAGAATCAGCGGGGTGTCGAGCTTTTTGGAGTCGCCTGTGTGATCCTGGCATGTAATGAAGCAAACACAAGAGGTGTGGTGAGAAAGGGAGTGAAGGGGATGTTGCCGGTTTTCACCAGGTCGGGCTAACCTGTCCGGCGGGCGGGTGTCGTGGGGGGGGGGCGGCGTCCGACTTCAGTTCTGGACGGAATCCGTTGACCGCTGTGCTGAGAGGATTTGGCGGTCGATACCCTGCAGCGGGCGGATGTCAATGAGCCACTGGTCACGAAGGCTGTCGGGGCTGCCGTAGCGACTGTGGAGTTCGCGTAATCTTTGCAGTTTGCCCGTGACGTCAAGTTCTGCTGGGTTACTGGTGTCGGGTTCGCGTCCCCAGAGGATGCGGGAACCGCCTTTGGTTCGCAGTTCGAACTGCAGGTCATCGGTGGAATCGGGCAGGGTGACATTTCGCGGCGCGATGATTGCGGCGAGGTTCAGCAGTTGCCACCAGTTGTGGGACTGGTCCGCGTTCTGCAGCAAAACTTCCGCAAGGCGGGCAGCGGCAGCAACCGTGGGGTCTCCCCAGGCTTCACCGAGGCGGCCGACAGGAGCTGTGGTGACCTGTTCGATGACCGGGAATCTCTGGACATCGCTGGCACTGAAATCGCGTGCGGGGAGCAGGATCCCGTGTCGATCGACGGGGTAGAACCCATCGACCCCCCGCACCATGGCAACAGGTTCTCTGTAGATGGCGTCGACTACGATTCTGGCGGGCCAGCGTTTCTGGACAGTGACGACGCGTTCGATCCATGGGTGGGTGTGGAAAGCGGCGGCAACTCGTTCGCTGGCAGTCGCATCCAGCAGTGAGAGGCTGTGGCCGAGCCCGGCAGTTCTGAAAACCTGTTCGGCGAGGTCGCGCGGGATCCAGGCGGGGGCTGGTGGGAGGGTAATATCAGCCGGAGTGAGCTGGAATTCAGGTCGTGCAGCCAGCGCGGGGCCAACCTTCTGGAGCAGGGGGGCAGCGAATCCGCACGCGGTGAGGAGCGTGAGGAGGGCCAGAATTCGCGGCCTGAACAGGATCCGTCGCCAAAGCGGCGCCTGAGCGGGCAGGCTGGCCGCTGGTTTGCTGGTGGGGGCTGATGGTCCTGTGTGACGGGGCATTGTGAAACCGGCAGTTGTTTCCCGGGGGATATTGATTCCAGAAGTCTACCGTGTGTGGAGTTTTCGTCAGCCGGATTCAGCGGGAAACTCCTGAGGGTCTCGGGGTTTGGCGTTGTTGCGTTGGCTGAGGCAGTCTGCGGAAACTCTGCGGTTAACTCGCTGACCGGGTGCTGCCTGCAGTGGCTGAGTGTACCGGCCGGTCCTGATCGTGCTGAACGGGACAGCAGATGCGATCGGCAGAGGCGTCACGATCGGCAGACGGGGCATCGCCGTTTCTGCTGTCAATTTGCTCATTTTGTACGGCAGCCGGGTAAACCGTGGCG
>CAITYU010000345.1 GCA_903896675.1 uncultured Planctomycetaceae bacterium | reverse complement strand
GCAGCAGAACGTGGACCTGCAGGCTGAGCTGTGTGTATTTTCGGCGAAGATTGACATTGACATTCCTCCGGTGACTGGCGGCGTGGCACCCAGCGCTGGTCCTGGCAGTGTCAACATTGGTCGGATTTACGACGGTGCGGGCAACACGATCATGTTCAGTGAGAACGTGAATGCGGGGGCCAGCTCGGGTTCTTACTACGGTGCTGCCAAAACGTGGGGCGACCCATCGGTTCGCAGCTGTGGATTTCTGTTCCCGATTACTGGTACCGGGGCGACGTTTGCGAATGCCTACGCGGCAGTGGACGCCAGTGCTGGCAATCCGTATATCAACAAGCAGAGCAACGGTACCGACGGTACAGCTCCGTATCCGAACAGCCGTCATCCCAGCTTGTGCTGCTTTTCGTTCTGCGACGGCAGCGCGAAGACTCTGGCGGACTCCATCGACCCGGCCGTCTATGTGCGTCTGATGACTCCTGCTGGAGCTCGTCCGCGTCCATCGCTGCTGGCTGCTGGTTTTGTTCCGGAGAACCCGATTTCGGGTAATGAGTTCTGAGATCCGGCGAAGGCTGTTTCTGAGGAAGTCAGTGATGCCCGGTGTCGCAGGACACCGGGCATTTTTTGTTGGTAGGTGGAGAAGTTGGTTGGTGGTGGTGGGGTCAACCCGACTTCCTGCGGTTGACAAACGCGGTGTTTTTGGGGTGGGGGTGTGCTTGGGTTGCTCGGGCTAAAGCCTTGTCATTACCCACGAAACCCGTCGGGCTTGGAGGCCGTTGCGGCGTGTGTTTGGTTTGTGCCGTGCGTCTGTTTGCGATTCAGGCCTGAAGGGCCGTTTTCCCGTAGCCCAGGGCGCAGCCCTGGGTCTGGTGCACCCCCAAAATTCGTTTTTAGGCCTGAAGGGCCGATTTCAAAGCGAGTGTGGTTGCGTGGTCATGCACGGCGTTCCAGGTGCTTACGCACCTGGCTTTGCTGAGATCGGCCCTTCAGGCCTGGGGGCGGGGGGCCGTTGGGGGCCGTGCGTGTGTTGCGATTCAGGCCCGAAGAGCTGTTTTCCGGTAGTTGAGGGCGCAGCCCTCGCAATGCCCCCTTTTTCAGCGGTGATGGTTTCCCGGAGCATGTCGCACCCCGCCCCGAAGTTGGCCAACGGCCGCGCGCAACGTTGCCTCGGGCATCGCCCGATGGACTCGGGTCAGAGGTCCCAAATCTGTTCCTGAATTCACAGCCAATTCATTCGACGATCACGATTGGCGGAAAAGAGCGGTTTCAATTGGCAGACTGAAAAGTCAGAAATGCGTGGGATGCAGCTGCGGAAAGGCATCGCAGACACCAAATTTTGTGGGTAATGCCCGGGCTAAAGCCGAGGCTGCGGTTTTTGTCCTCGGCGGCGAACGAGTTGTGTATACTTTTGTTCATGTGTTGTTTTTGTGTGTTGGTGTGTGTGGCAGCCTGCGGTGAGTGTTTTGGTGCAAGTTCGGAATCCAGCACCAATCTCAGGGTCCTCCTTGACTTTCCGTTGGTGAGGTGACAGGATACGCGATTCGCCCGTGCAGGCTCAGGGGGCGTGATCCGTATGTTTTCCCGGTAAAACTGTGCGGAAAGTGTTTTGCGGTGCCTGTCTGTCGGTCGAGATACGACAGTTGAATTCATCTGGTGAATCTGCCATTTTCAGTTTGGAAGTTCTGTCATGCCCCAACCCAAGAGAAGGCATTCCAAGTCGCGATCGCGTAAGCGTAACAGCCACAACGCGATCAAGCCGCGTCAGTTGGCGAAGTGTCCGCAGTGTGGCACTTTCGCACCGACTCACGTGATTTGCCCCAGCTGTGGCTACTACCAGGGTCGGACTCTGGTTGAGGAATCAGAGGAATAGTCTGCGATGCGGATCGCACTCGACGCGATGGGCGGCGATTATGCTCCGGGGCCAAACATCCTGGGGGCATTGGAAGCTGTAGAGCTGAACCCGGGACTGGAAGTTCTGTTGGTTGGCGATCGTGTGCGTCTTGAGGCAGAGCTTGTGCGGACGGGTCCGTTGCCGGCAGCGGTGCGGATTGTGGAGTCTGACGGCTGGGTGGGGATGGACGAGAAGCCCACGACTGCGTTGCGAGAGAAGCCGAACTGTTCGATTGCTCGTTGCTGGCAATTGATGGCTCAGGGGTTAGCGGACGCGGTGGTCAGTGCGGGTCATACGGGTGCGGTGGTAGCCTCCGGTTTAAGGACTCGACTGTTTCTCAAGGGCGTGAAGCGTCCGGGGATTGCGGTGCGTCTGCCGACGTTGAAGGGTTCGTGTATTCTGGTGGACGTGGGTGCGAACCCCGAGGCACGGCCTGAGCATCTGGCGCAGTATGCGTTGATGGGCTTCGTGTATGCTCAGAAGATGCTGGGAGTGGCATCTCCGCGTGTTGGTCTGATGAACATAGGCAGTGAAGAGGGCAAGGGCACTGACCTGTACCGTGAGACTCATGCTTTGCTGCAGCAGTCGGTGATTCGCCAGCATTATGTTGGTAACGTGGAGGGGCGTGACGTCTACCACGGGGACACTGATGTGATTGTCTGCGAGGGATTTGTGGGCAATGTGATCCTGAAGGTCAGCGAGGGGATGGCGGAGTTTCTGTTGAAGACCGTGGGTCGGACGCTGCTGAAGCAGCTCAGTACTGAGCGGGATCTGGCCCAGGGGACTCTGGATCAACTGACGGATCAGTTTCATTATCGCGAGTCCGGTGGGGCTCCGCTGTTGGGAATTGACGGCGTTTGCATCATTTGCCATGGATCCAGCGATCATCGTTCGATCCGGAATGCTTTGCGGATGGCGACGGAGATGTCCAGTCACCATATCAACGCGCAGATTACTGAGTTGTTGGGCAGTCCTGTCTGAGCATCGGTCTGTCGTGTTGGTTGGAATTCTGCAGGGGACCGGTTATGGCCAAAGTTGCGATTTTTTTCCCCGGCCAGGGGGCTCAGCATGTCGGCATGGGTCGGCGTCTGGCGGAGACATTCCCGGCGGCGCGTAGTCTTTACGACCGGGCGGCGGAGATTCTGGGCTATGATCTGGCAGCGTTGTGTTTCAGTGGTCCGGCGGAGGAGCTGGATTCGACGGTCATCAGTCAGCCGGCGTTGTTTGTGACCAGTCTGGCGGCATTGGAGAAGTTGCGTGCGGAGCTGCCGTCGGTGGCGTTGTCGTGTGAGGTGACGGCAGGATTGAGTCTGGGCGAGTACACGGCGCTGGTATTTTCGGGTGCGATGTCGTTTGAGGACGGTTTGCGGGTGGTGAAGCGGCGTGGCGAGTCGATGCAGGCGGCTTCGGACGCGACGCCGTCGGGCATGGTCAGTATTCTGCTGCTGGAGAAGTCGCAGGTTGAGCAGATTGTGGCCGAAGCATCGGCTCATGGAATTCTGCAGATTGCCAACTATCTGTGTCCTGGCAATCTGGTGGTCAGTGGTGAGATCGCGGCGTGTGAGCGTGCGGCGGAACTGGCAGTGGCTGCCGGTGGGCGGGCGATTCCGCTGGCGGTTGCCGGTGCCTTTCATACTCGAATCATGCATCCTGCGGACGAGTCTGTAGCGGAGGTGCTGGCGACGGTCGAGCTGCGATCGCCTGAGATTCCTGTGGTTTCCAACGTGGACGGCCGAATTCATTCGGACCCGGAAGAGATTCGAGATCTGCTGATTCGGCAGGTGGTAAGTCCGGTGCGCTGGGAAGATTCTGTGAATCTGATGCTTGGCGAGGGCTGTGACGACTTTTACGAGGTGGGACCGGGGAAGGTTTTGCGGGGGCTTTTGAAGCGAATCAGCCGAAAAACCAACTGCACAACCGTTAACGATTCATTTGATGAGACTGGTGGTGTCTGAGTCGGCGGCTTCCGGAAAATACAGAGACTGTGTCTCAATTTGTTTCCCTGAAAAATCCACGGGAAACGTGTCTGGAAAATGTCGAAAAGGATGCAATATAAAGCGGGGTATTAGTCATTGAATTTCAATGGCTCGGTCATTTCCAACTGACCCAGCCTGCTCGGATATCCGTTTCAAGTTGACAGAAGGGCGTTTTCATGACACACGTTGTTGCTGAACCGTGTTTCAACTGCAAGTACACTGATTGTGTGGTCGTTTGCCCGGTGGAATGCTTCTACGAGGGTGAAGCGATTCTGTTCATTCACCCGGACGAGTGCATTGACTGTGAGGCCTGCGTGCCGGAATGCCCGGTGGCTGCGATCTACCATGAGGACAACCTGCCTGAAGCGTGGAAGGCCTACAAAGACTTGAACGCCGAGATGGCTCCGCAGTGCCCGGGCATTACCGAGCAGAAGACTTCGATGGCGGAAGAGCTGGGAAGCTGTACAGCTCCTCTGAGAGACAAGTAAGGCTGACGCGGATTGGCCGGAATCGTGCAAAAGTATGACCTGTGAAGCTCTGGCGTTCTGCCAGAGCTTTTTTTGTCTGGGTGCTGCATGAGTCGAATTTCGGTGTTGTTGCCGATGCTGCAGAGCTGGAGCTGTCACAACTGTGGCGGCTGTTGTCGTGAGCATGAGATTACGATTACGGAGTTGGAGCGGCAGCGGATAGAGGGTCAGGGCTGGGTCCCGGCGGATGGTATTCCGGCGGATCGACCGTTGCTGGTGCGAGGTGCGGGTGGCTGGCGTTTGAATCATCGTGATGACGGTGCCTGTGTTTTTCTGGACGACGGTGGTTTGTGTCGGATTCATTCGAAGCATGGCGAGTCTGCGAAGCCGCTGGCCTGTCGGATGTATCCTTACGCGATTCATCCTGCGGGTGTGGGTTTGACGGCCAGTCTGCGATTCAGTTGTCCGTCGGTGGTGCAGAATCTGGGCACACCCATTACGGGGGCTCGTGTTGAGATCGAGTCATTGGCTGCGGAGGCATTGCAGTCGAAGCGAGCGGAGGTTGTGTGTCCGGATTTGCGAGCGGGTCTGGAGTTTGACTGGGGGCGTCTGACGCGGCTGCTGGCGTGGATTGAGCGTGGGCTGGAGCAGTCAGGATTGTCGATGTCGGTGCGTTTGCAGCGTTTGCTGCTGCTGCTGGAGCTGCTGGAGCAAGCCAGTGCGGAGGCGGCGAGTGAGGAGTCATTTGGTCATTTGTTACCGGCATTGTATGCGACGGTGGAGCGAGCCTTTCCGGGAGATGCGGTGGAGGCGTCACAGGAGTCGCGACCGCAGCGAATTGCTCGAATGATGCTGCGTCAATTGGTGGCGCAGTTGATTCGCCATGATACGGCGGAGACGGCGGCGGCTGGTTTGAGTCGGCGTTTGCGGTTGTTGCTGGATGGTGTGCGGATGACGGTGGGTCTGGGCGTGGTTCCACGATCGCCCGATCCGAATTCTGTGCGTGTGGCGTTTGTGGAGCGTTTGGGGTTGGCGGGGCAGCGTCGGGGGGTGCGATTTTCGGAGCTGGAGCGTGGTTTTGGCGGTGGCAGTCCTGAGATTGATGAGTTGTTTCACCGCTATTTTCATGTGAAGCTGCAGGGGCGAGCGTTTTGTGGTCCGGCTTTTTACGACTATTCGGTGATTGACGGGTTGCGGTCGCTGGTGTTGATGTATCCGGCGGTTCTATGGGTGGCTCGTCTGCGTGCTGCGGGTGAGGATCGCGGGGTACTGCAGCTGCGGGATGTGCAGGCGGCGCTGGCGGTGCTGGACCACAATTTCGGCTATTCGCCGGTGCTGGCTCTGCGGTCTTCGCGGCGGCGAGTGCAGCAACTGGCTCAGTTGCAGCAGATTGCTCCGCTGGTTGTCTGGTACGGCCGTTGATGCCGGAGCTTCTGAGAATGATTTGCGGTTTCAGGAGATTCGGAAAATGCGCTGTCGCCTGGAAACGGCGGGCTCTTTAGAATTCAGGGGGATCCGGCTGACTGTCGGGTCCTCCCCACCCGGTTTATTGCTCGGAAATTGCCATGCGCAGCGAATCTGAAGTTCTGTTTGAAGACAATCCCTTTTCCATTCCCGTGGCTGATCGCGTCCGTCGGTTGCCTCCGTACCTGTTTGGCACGATCAACAAGCGCAAGTATCAGTTGCGTGTGGCCGGGGTTGATGTGATTGACCTTGGGATGGGCAACCCAACAGATCCTCCGGATCCGCAGATTGTCCAGAAGATCGAAGAATCGCTCGCTGATCCTCGCAACCACCGCTATTCCGTATCCAACGGGATTGGCAATCTGCGGAAGGAAGTGGCGGCTCGGTATATGAAGCGTTACGGCGTGCGTCTGGACGCCAACGATGAAGTGCTGGCCTGTCTGGGTTCCAAGGAAGGTTTCAGCCACATGTGCCTGGCGATGATGGGTCCTGGTGACACGGCCATCGTCCCGGCTCCTTCGTTTCCCATCCATGTGTATTCCGTGATGCTGGCGTCCGGCAATGTGATTGCGCTGGATGTCCGGGATCCGGACAAGTTTCTGCGAAACATTGCGTACACGTGCGAGCATCTGGTGCCGAAGCCCAAGCTGGTGGTGGTGAACTTCCCGCACAATCCTTCGTCAACAGTGGTCGAGCAGGACTTTTTTGTAGAGCTGGTGCGGCTGGCGAAGAAGCATCATTTTCTGGTGATCAGTGACTTTGCGTATGCGGACGTGTGCTTTGACGGCTACAAGGCTCCCAGCTTCCTGTCGACTCCGGGGGCACTGGATGTGGGCATAGAGCTGACGTCAATGAGTAAAAGTTACAGCATGGCTGGCTGGCGCATTGGTTTCTGTTGTGGTAACCGCGAGATGGTGCGTGCGCTGGCAACGATCAAGGGTTACTACGACTACGGCATTTTCCAGCCGATTCAGATTGCGGCGATTGTCGCGATGCGGCATTGTGATCATGCGATTGATGAGATGGCGGCTGAGTATCAGTCGCGTCGTGATGCGCTGTGTGACGGGTTGCGTCGAATTGGCTGGAACCCGATTGTGCCGAAGGCCGGGATGTTTGTCTGGACCGAGATTCCCGAGCCGTGGCGGAAGATGGGTTCGATTGACTTTGCGATGAAGCTGTTGAACGAGGGTGGCGTGGCAGTCAGTCCGGGGCGTGGTTTTGGTCCTGAGGGTGAAGGTTATCTGCGGCTGGCGATTGTGGAGAACAGCAAGCGTCTGCGGCAGGCGGTGCGGCAGATTGATCGGTGTCTTGCTGCGGAATCTGACCGCGCTGAGGCTCCGTCACCCGACGCCGCCTGATAAGTCCGTTGTGGTAGTCCCCGTATTCATTCCCGGGCTGGGAACAGCACGTTGGTTGCTGCCGGAATCGGCAGGTTGGAAGTGACCAGCGTGGGTGCGGCTGGGACAGAACGCTGGTCAGTGTGTGGGCCGGGCGGGGGGGATTCCAGCGCAGGCCGGTGAGATCTGCGGCTCGGCGGGAGCCTCGCCCTCCCAAGGGGGTTGGCCGGCTCGGCAGGAGCCTCGCCCTCCCAAGGGGGTTGGCGGCTCGGCGGGAGCCTCGCCCTCCCGAGGGGGTTGGCCGGCTCGGCAGGAGCCTCGCCCTCCCAAGGGGTTGTTGTCAGGCTGCTGTATCAGGTAGTCGGGGGGCGTCAAACCGACGTCATTTCATTGAAAAACGTGGCGATTTTTGAGGGGTTGGGTGGGTGACTTGCCCGGGCTGAAGCCCAGGCTACCTTTGTGTCCTCGGCGTCAGGACTGCCCGGGCTACGGTTTTGTGCCGGGTGTTATCTGCTGTTCGGCTGTCTGATACAATTGGGCCAGTTGCAGCAGGATGGTTTCCAGTTGCTGCAGATAGTCTGCTTCGCTCAGTTGTTCCTTTTTCTGTTTCACCACGTTCAGTTCTGCTTCCAGTTGTTCTCGCTGCTGTCGTTGTGCGGCTGTCAGTTGACGTTCCTGCGGGCTGAGCACCAGACACATTTCGGCTGCGAGGCTGCCGTCAATCGGTTTGTCGGCTTTGACCTGAGTCGAGGGTTTCAGTCCGCTGAAAATCTCGGCTCGAACCCCCTGCTGATCACCGTTGTCGTCCAGCAGTGAATGTTCGGTCGCCAGTCGTCCTGCTGTTTTATAGAAGTCACTGGTGCGGCGTGCGGCAAACAGCCACGCTTCCAGCAGCGACGTCTGTCCATCGCGATCGATGTCGCCGTCCAGCCCGGCGATGGCTGTGGAAAGGTAATCACCGAAGCGGGAATACTGCAGTTGATTACCGTCTTTGGTGGCTGTCACGACACACCGACCCGGGCCTGACAGGGCATTCAGGAAGGGTGCACTGCATGAGGCGCAAATGACGGCTGTCAGTGGTCGCTGCAGGGGCCGACAGGCCTCGGCCAGTTCACTGGCTGACAGATCCGGGCCGCGCAGGTTCAAGCGGGCTTCCCGCTGATCAAAAGTGCCGTGTCCGAGGAAGACAATCCAGAGTGGTTCGCGACTGTTGACTGCGGCATTGCGAGTGACTGCGGCGAGGACGGCATCGCGATCCGCAACGGCCCCCGCGTTGACCGGCTGTGCCTCTCGACCAATCACCGTCACATTGGCGCCGGCCTGTTCGGCAGCGCGTTGCCAGCGGTCAGCCCATGTGCTGAAGGACTGACCGTATTCCGCCTTTCCAGGAGCACCGACAATCAGCAGCAGTTCGCTGCGATCCGCTGGTGGCACGGGTTGTTGTGCAGGAGCGGGCAGTGCCAGTAACAGGCACCACAGACCTGCACAGATTCGGTTTCGGTGTGTCATGGCAAACCTCGTCGACGCCGCATTGTCCAGTCCACAGACAGGCAGGCAACTGCGGTCATAAACACCCACCACGAATGCCAGATCGGCCACGACCAGATTTCACTGAGCGGTGCGTCTTCCTGCGGCAGGCTGGTCGCCAGCTGTTCCACATCTTCCAGTTCGGTGACTTTCCCACCCGTGCCTTCCGCCAGTTGATTCACCCATGACCGATTGATGCGGACAGACTGCATTTCCTGCTGATCAGGCTGACTGGCCCAGCCGATGGCGGCGGTGAGTGGAGCTTCTGCGGCATCGGACAGCAGTGCGGTGGCCTCCACCTGCCACGATCCGGACATGGCGGCTGACAGGCTGGCTTCGAACAGTCCGGCTTCCGAGTCTGAAGGTGCGGCGGTCAGTTCAAAGATCTGGCCGTCAGGAGCCGTTACGGAGAATCGTACATCGGCGTTTTCCTGTGCGCTGAAATCCGCACTGCGGACGAGGGCTGTGAGGGTCACCGCCCCACTGCCCTGCTCTGCCTGCTCACGAACCCGGACTTCCAGTCGCTGCGGGACGTCTGCCACCAGCCAGCGCATCAGTTGTCGACAGGCGCGGGCATGATCGCTGAGATCTTCAGCGGGACGTCCGACAGTGGGTCTGGCCTGGGGCTGTTCCGCGGCGGTATTGGGATTTGTCAGAGCATTCAGGCCGTCCTGCAGCCTCCAGCGCCACAGGTCACCGACACAGACAGCGCCCGTGCGACCGCGTCCGAATCTCTGCACAACCAGTGCTGGCCAGCGAGTTCCTGCGGAGTCTTCGACTTCGGCCATCACGATTGCTCCGGGTCGCACGTACCCGGCGGGATTCACCGTGACGAAGGCGGGCATCTGCTGCAACCGCTGCTGTTCGGCCGTCTCATCGTCCCGCAGACGCACCCATGGCTGCAGCCAGCCATCGCGGGTCAGCGTCAGGCGCACGGGAGTCGAGGGAAATTCTGAGCGACGCTCCAGATCAATCGGCAGCATTTCTCCGATGGGAGTGCGATTGTAATCGCCCTGAGCGAAGGATTCCTGCCCGGCCATCATCAGGAGTCCACCGCCACGCTGGCTGACAAAGTCATACAGCAGAGTCATCTGATCGGCGAGGAAGAAGTCGGCTTCGAGGTCGTCGAGGATGATGGCGTCATACTGAAACAGTTCGTCTGCCTTCTGCGGGAACCCGGACTGCAGCTCGTTCTCTGCCACGTTCAGCCGAATCAGCACCGGCTCGTCATACTCCTCCACCGTGTCCGGATCCGCTTTGTCGAAGCCGCGGAACAGCGAGTTTGAAGTCTGGCCTTCGCGACCACGAAAGTCGAATCTGGCTTCCTTGCGAGCAATGCGGATCAGGCCCACGATGGACAGCAGCGGGTCCGTCTCCACCGCTCGCCGCAGAAACTTAAAGTCCCAGTTTGGTCTGCCGGATACGTACAGAATGCGTCTGGGTCGAGCACTGCGGTCGACGGCGATCAGTTGCGTATTGTTGACCAGTGTGGCTTCCTGCTGCAGGTTCTCACCGGTTGCATCCAGTAACTCGACGGCCACCTGGTAAAACACTGTTCCGGCTGTGGTGGGCCGATGTCGAAACTTCAGCGGTGTGTTATCTGACACGCTGCGAGTCTGTGCTTCGATGGTGTTGCCGGTGGCATCCTTCAGTGTGACTCGCACCTGCCCCGATGCCGTGCCTTCAATCCTGGGGGTGACCTGCAGAGAGACCGGAGCGTCATCGAAGGCCGACTGTGACACCGTCCAGACTCCGACTGCAGCGTCCGGCAGACCCTGACCTTCAGATGGCACGACCGGATACACTGGAGGCAGCAGTTTCAGCAGTTCGGGGTCCAGTTGGCCATCAGTGGCATTGCCATCGGTCAGCAGCAGAATGCCGGCCAGAGGCTGGCCCTGGTACCGCTGCTGCAGACTGCGGAGCGCGGCATTGAGTGATGAGGCCTGTCCGTTGAATTCGACGTTGTCGAGGCGTTCGGTCTGCAGCAGTCGATCGGCTGATGTGTAGCGTCGCAGTTCGAAGTCCTGGCTGAGTCGTCTGAGCCAGCCGACAGGTTCCGGGCTTTCGCCGGCTTTGAGGGCTTTGGTGAACTGTGCTGCGCGAGTGTTGTCGGTGCCGTCGAGGCTGACGAGGTGACTGCGGCTGTTGTCGGCGACGATGGCAAGAACATTAGCGCCGGACCTGGGCCGTGAACTGCTCCAGAGCGGATTGACAAGGCAGGCTGCCAGCAGCAGCCACGCGATGGTTCTGAGCAGTGGTCCGAGCCATTGGGTGGAGAGCCGCTGGCGATTCAGCCAGAAGATGCTGAGCAGTCCGACAGCGGCTGTGGCAGCTGCCGGCCAGATCCAGCCCTGATCGCCGACGACAAAAGTCCCCGGAGCGAGGCAATCAAAAATTACGCTGCAAACGAACATGAGCGAAGTTCCCCGCGGACCCTGCTTCCCGCAGCCCAAACTGTGGCAGGTTCAATGACTGTTGTAAACTTAGGGGACTTCGGAATGCAGAGAATTTCTGAACCACACAAGAACACAGATTTGGATGTGTCAGTTCCGGATTTCAGCTGCCGGAATGCAGCAGACGCAGATTGGGCGTCGCACTGGCAAAGCGGATCGGTCGTCCGACCGGAGTAATCACTTCCTGACTGCCGTCGATTCCCAGCTGGGACAGGATGGTTGCGTACACTTCCGGGACACTGATCGGATCCTGGGGCCCTGGGGGATCGCCCGTGGGAATCTCGGCGGATGTTGCTCCCAGCACCGCACCGCGACGAAATCCTCCGCCCGCCACCACGCAGGAAAACCAGCCGGGCCAGTGATCGCGTCCATCGGCCGGATTGATGCGCGGCGTCCTGCCAAATTCACTGATACACAAGACAATCACGGACTGCAGCAGGTCGCGCTGTCGCAGATCGTGCAGCAGTGCAGACATGGCCGGGTCAAGGATCTGACACTGCGTGATGTGTCCTTCGTGGTTGGAAATATGCGTGTCAAACCCGGGCAGCGTCACCTCGACCACGCGGACTCCGGTTTCCACCAGCCTGCGGGCCACGAGGCAGCCGCGTCCGAAATCCGTCCGCCCGTAACTGTCCTGCAGAGTCGCCGGTTCCTCATCAAGCTGGAAGGCGGCCAGCTGTTCGGACTGCATCATCTGCACGGCGCGGCGGGTCAGATCCTGCTGCAGGGTCAGCTGCTCAGCCAGTGGTCTTCTGCGAGCAAACTCGCGACCAACGACATCCAGCCCCTGCAATCGTCGCTGCAATCGTTCATCCGGCACGGTGGCCGTCAGGTTGGCCACTTTTTCTCCCGGACGAAACACGCGGAATGCATTCCATTCGTTACCGAGGTAGCCACCCTCAGGAACGGGGATGCGGGGATTGAGCAGGATATAGGGTGGAATCTGGAGGCTGGCCTGCGGCAGTTGTCGCGCGATGACAGATCCCAGTGTGGGATATGACAATGTCGGTTCGGGGTTGTAGCCGGTTCTTACGAATGCGGCCCCCCGTTCGTGATCGCCCTCCTTTGAGTGCAGCGAGCGAATCAGCAGGCACTCATGCATCTGCTCGGCCATCTTCGGCAGCAGGTGTGATATCTGAACTCCCTGCGCTGATGTTGAGATGGCCTTTGTCAGGCCACCGGAGACCGTTCCGGGATGCGGGTCCCACGTCTCCAGCTGACTCATACCACCATTCATCCACAGCACGATCAGTGACGCTGGGCGATCATTTCCGCGGCGACCGGCTGCAGCCTGCGACATGCATGGCAGCAGAAAGGACAGTCCAGTGGTCCCCAGCCTTTGCAGCACACCGCGGCGATCCGTCATCAGTGATTCCATGAAAACTCCGGACTGTTGAACAGGGCCCAGAACAGATCTTCCACTGCCTGCTTGCGATTGTCTTTAAGCTGTTCCAGAAAGTACTGTTGTTCTGCGGCCGCCGGTCGGCGTGTCAGACACATCAGAAAGCTGTTCTCAATCACTGCGGTATCGTCCGGCGACAGCTGCAGCACTTCCGCCGGTCCGGACAGCAGATCCACCTTCAGTGATTCGGCGGTAAAGCGCCCGTTCATCTTCAGCAGCGACTGCGTGATCGTGCCGGACTGGGGATTGAGTTCGTCTTCGCCGGCATCCCCGTATTCCTGGATGAAATCGTTTTCCGAGGTCAGTTTCTGAAACCGAATCAGGGGATGTGAATTCTGATCCACCATACGCACTCGGCCTGCCTGGAACAGCGAGCCGATCACCTGCTCTGGCCTGAGTCTGACCAGCGGGAACACTGCCCATTGCTGCTGCTGCTGTCGCAGCAGCAGTACGTCCTGCTCAGTACTTTCTGATGACAGTTGATAGGGTTGCGAGAGTGCGATGAGGCGAATGAGCACACTGAGGCGTTCACCGCGCTGCCGAAACTCAGCCCCGAGCAGATCCAGGGCATCCGGTGCGGCGGAGTCTTCCGGATGCGGCAGATCGTCGACCGGATCCTGCAGCGGTCGGCCCACCATCAGCCCCCAGATACGATTGGCGATCGCTCGCTCAAAGCGGCGGTTCTGCGGATGCGTGACCCAGGCAGCGAGGCGACTGCGAAGTGAACCGGTGGTTGGCAACCAGTCTGCGTTGAAGGGAACGGCCGGATCCACTGTGCGTCCGGCTTGATTGTCGCGGCCGGGCTCAGTGATTCTGTAGACGACGGGCTGATCAGCTTTGTCACGATCAAAGTCCGTGACGCCGGCCAGCGAGACTGTGGCCTGGCAGTACCATGCCGCCAGCCCTTCGAAATGCGGTTGTTGCCACTGCGGGTCAAATGGGTGATCGTGGCACTGAGCACAATCGATGCGCTGTCCCAGAAAGGCGCGCACCGTACGTCCGGCCAGTTTGGTCTCATCAAGCTCTTCATTCTCCATGCGGGCGATGGTGATGAAATTGGCGGCGGGCTGATCGGTCCAGAGTCCTTCGGCGGCGATCAGATCGCGAGTCATGCGGCCCCACGAAGCGTCGGCCAGTAATTGTTCCGCCAGCCAGTCACGCAGACGGTCACGGCGAAAAATGAACAACGGTCCCTGTTCGACACCAGTGAGGCTGCGAGCAAGTCGATCAGCGAAGTACCGGCCAAAGCGTTCGTCCTGCAGCATTCGCACGATCCAGCGATCGAGGCGATTCGGCTGCTGATCCTGTTCGAAGGCTTTGATTTCCGCCAGTGCCGGCACACAACCGAAAAGTGCCAGTGAAATCCTTCTGAATACGGTCAGTTCATCAGCGTGGGCCACGGGCTGCAGCCCGGCCTGTTGCCAGCGCTGCTGAAAATGCTGATTCAGCTGTTCCACCGCTGCATCCAGCCGCTGGGCTTCCGGAACTGCAGCCGGTGGCGATAATGGAGCTTCAACGCTGCCTGCGGTCTGCACGACAGCAGCCAGCAGCAGTGCGAGGACAGGCAGCGAAATCCACGTGAGCCATCGCACAGTGAGTCTTTCCGGGAGGGGGTGGGACGCGGCAGGCGTGATTGCAGGTGTCGGTATCATACTTCGCTGCGGTTTCAGGTTCCCTGGGAAAAAGCGGGTACGGAGGCTGATTTTCGGGTAAAACAGGCGAATGGGGGCAGGTGGTTGTGAGTCTGTACACTGTCGGGTCAGGGGCTGATGATGTCTGTCATTGAAAATCCGCCGGCTGTAATTGGTGGTGTTTTGGGTGCGGGTGCAGCAGCGGTGGATGCTCTGTCAGGAGTCGGTCCGGGAATCTTTCCTGGTGTGCGACGACCGTTTCGTTCGCTGTGGTGGCTGGTGAAAACGGCGGTGGGAGCCGCGTGTGTGGTGCTGGTGCTGGCCATCATGGCGGCGATTCCCGGCCTGAACATTCTGACATTGGGTTTCCTGATCAACGCGCAGAAGCAGGTTGCAGTTTCGGGGCGGATTCGGGATGGATTTCCGCTGCTGAAGATTGCCCCGCGGCTGGGTATTCTGGCGGTGTTTACCTTACTTTTCTGTATTCCATTGCGAATTCAGGCGGCGCGTCTCAGTGATGCTCTGGTCCTGCTGGGGCCACAGCATCAGCAAACACAGCGGCTGCAGGCCGTGTTGTTTTTTCTGCAGTGGCTGGTGGCGCTGCATCTGCTGGCCGCCATTCTGAATGGCTGCACGGTGTCCTGTTTTCTGAGGCCCCTGCGAAATTTCAGACGGTTGCTGGCGTGGCGACATCGTGAAAAGCGGCAGCAGGTGTCTGAGGTGCTGCAGGCGCTACTGACTCTGTTGAGTCCGTGGCAGCATTTTGTGCTGGGTCTGCGTGGATTTTTCGGGGCGGTGCTGTGGCTGGTGCTGCCGACATCTCTGCTGGTCTCCTATGCGGCGCCGGATCGCACGCGACCGATTTTCGGAGTGTTGTCGTTTCTGGGTGGCTTGCTGCTGATTCCGGTATTTGCGTGGCTGCCGTGGCTGCAGGTGCAGCAGGCAGTGCAGGGCCGTTTCATGGCAATTTTTTCTGTCAGTTCCGTGCGACTGGCGATCCGCAGTGCTCCGCTGGCATGGCTGCTGTCCACGGTCCTGCTGTATGTGCTGACCTTTCCGCTGTACGTGGGCAAGATCCGACTGCCTCCGCAGGATGCGCTGCTGATCCTGACCCCGTTCTTTGTGCTGCTGACCTATCCGGCGCGGCTGGTCACGGCGTGGGCGTGGTACCGGGCCACGACGCGGGAGCAACCGGCCGGTCGCTGGCTGCACATTCCAGTGCGGCTGATCATGTTTCCGCTGCTGGGACTGTACAGCTTCTTTCTGCTGTTGACGCCGTCGATCAGTGAGCTGGGTCGCAGTGCGCCGTTTGAAAACCAGGCATTCCTGGGACCAGTGCCGTATGCGCAGTGGCGACAGCCGCCGCGGGAACGGGACGAGTTACCGGCGAGCCATCCGCAGCAGGATCACGACGATCAGTCCCAGCCAGATCGGAGTGGCGATCAGCAGCAGCCAGAACAGGCCGGGCCAGCGGGTAAACAGGCTGTCGGACAGCCATGACTGCAGAAAGCACAGCGGGGCAATGCCGATACCGGTGGCGGTCATGACCTGCCAGACGGGCATGCGAGTCAGTCCGGCAGCATAAGAGACAAGATCAGAAGACGTCAGCGGGTTCAATCGCAGCAGCAGCACCAGCCAGAATCCGCGCTGCTGCAGCCTTGCCTGCAGTCGTGCAGCGGCGCCTTCAGGATCCATGCGAGCCAGCATTCCGGCACCCAGTCGACGAGACAGTGAACAGGCGATTCCGGCACCCAGAATGTTGCCGATCAGTGCCAGCAGTCCGCCGAGCAGCGGCCCAAACAGCAGTCCGCCGGGGATATACAGCAACAGGCCCGGCAGCGGCGCCACGATGACTTCAGCGGTGACAAACAGCACGTAGGCTGCCGGTGCCAGTACGCCCGCGTCACGCAGAAGCTGCTGCACCCGGGCAATCTGTTCAGCGTCCCCGACTTCAGACTGAATCGTCTGCAGCAGCACCCACGCTGCTGACGCCACTGTCAGCAGGACCAGTATCCAGCCTGACACTTGCAGCAGTCGCAGCATGAGTTTTCCGGGAAGGGCGTTGGACGCAGCGCTGCTTAGGGAACCTGCGGTCTGCCGTCCAGACGACGAATGAACACGTTGCGATACCAGACTTCACTGCCGTGATCCGTCAGCATCAGTCGACCGTTGCGGTTGCGACCAAAATCCTGCTGACCCTTGAATTTGCTGTTCTGTACGGCTTCAGCAAATCGCGGCGAATCATCACGTTCGTCAATGATCAGGTTGCCGTTCATCCAGTGTCGGAGGCGATTCTGCTGCACAATGATCCTGCCAACACTCCACACATCCCCGGACTTGTAGTTCCGCTGCAGGACAGGACTGGAGGTATCAAACAGGTCATAGACGGATGCCGTGTAGTGTTCTGCCGACATTTTCGGGAAGGCGGAATCATCCTGAATCTGATATTCCAGCCCCAGCCACTGATTGCCGTACTTCATGACGCGGTACTTGATGCCGCTGTTGCCTTTTTCTGAGATGCGGTATTCGAACCAGAGATCGAAGTCACCGAATTCTTCGCGAGTCAGGATGTTGTTGCCCTTGCCGGTCAGGTGCAGTGAGCCATCGGTGTCAAAGGTCCAGCCCTGAGTGACATCGGCACCATCCGGCAGCATCCACTGAGCGAGGCTGCGATCGGGCAGCAGGCTGGAATACTGCTGCGCCAGCGCGGCAGTGCCTGGCAGAATTGCAGCGACAAGAAACAGCAGCCGGCTGACGAGCTTCATACAGGACTTCTCCGCAGGATGGCGAGTGGAAAAGGGACATTCTGCGGAGACTGGGGGGCGGCTGCAACAACACCGCCCGGAAAAGGCTGCGGTGAGCGCAAAAAAAATCCCGGAAGCAGCGAATCCCAGGGGGGCGGAGGACTCTAGCTGCTTCCGGGGGCGATTGGTCTCATGAGTTAACCGGTTTGCAGGCCCCAGTCGACTCGTGATGGTGGGACAGTAAGGCGTTCTGAAAAATGGGTCAAGACTTTTTGTCGGCCACCGGAGCATAAAAACGAGGCAGAGCGGAAATCCCTTCAAAACACGGGACTTGAATGGTGTTTTTCGGCAGTTTCTGCCATTCAGCAGGGGACTTTGTGTGGTGTCAGGGCTTGACTGTGACGCCCCATCTTCCCTGCTTTATCTCGGTTGACAGGGACACGTCCTGTTCCCCAAGTCGAATCGTTTTTGTTTCCCGAGATTCTGCGGGTGTTCCGCCATTTTGTATGACCTCCACCACCGCAGTTCCCGTGGTAACTTTCCCCACGACGAATCTGACAGAGAACTCATATTTGCCGTTCAGAGCTTTCGGTTGCAGGAAAATCTCGGCGTGTGTTTCTGCAGGGGCCAGCTTTGAATTGGCATTGCCGTCTTCCCGCACCAGCCGTCCAAAGGTGGGCGTGATGCGTTTGCGAAAACTGCATTCGGCCCCCTGCGGATCCCTGACGATCAGGTCCAGATCGGCTGCTCCGACCCACTTCAGGCTGATCTGCAGGTCGACTCGGCGGGCCTCCAGTTGTCGGGAGCGAACTGCTTCTGCTTCCGGCGACTTCCCGGCTTTGTCGAGTGCTTTGGCGATGTCAGTCAGCACCTTGAGTGCTTCGTCATGGTCTTTCTGATAGCCCGCGTCCCACACGTGCTGCAGGACTCCGCAACGGGACCAGACCCGCCATTCCTGATCCCCTGATTTGTCGGCGATGCTGCGGGCCAGCAGCCAGAGTTCCGGGTTTTCCGGGTTCAGTTGCGCGCCGTCACGCAGCAGTGTCAGAGCCTGCTGCCACGCCTCGAATCGCGACAGCATGGCGGCAGTGATCAGCATCTGCGGTACTCCGCCGGCGCCGAAGTCCAGCCGTGACTGCAGGACTCGAGCCACTTCGTCTGCCGGCCGTCCGGCCAGTTTCATTTCCAGAGCCAGCACATCGTAGAGCCACGGTACCACGCGACCTGCGCGAAGTGCTGCTTCGAGGCACTCCACGATCTGTTCATACTGTCGCGCTTCATGCTGTATCTGGACGAGCTGGGCGAGGTTTGCATCGGAAAGTCGCGGGCCGGAAAAAATGCGGTCCCAACGCTCTGCCATGGCACCCTGCCCGGCGGCGACTTCCGACAGTGCGTGGCGTGCACTGAGACCCTGCTGCTCATCGGTTGGTGCGAGGCTGGCTGCAGAGAGGGCTGCAGTTGCCGTGAGCGGCAGCGGCAGCGATTGGCCGCAAAGGAAAAGGGACAGTCCGCGGCAGGCATGCTGCCACAGACTGTCCCTGAATTGGAACCGATCATGCGTCCCCTGCGTCTGCAGCGGGGATGCTATTTTTTTTTAGCCCCGTTCTTGAGCTGGATGCCGCCTGCTGCCGGTGCAGCGGGAGTTGCAGGAACAGCCGGGACGGAGAACATACCGCCGCCCATGCCACCCATACCGCCACCGCCCATGCCACCCATGCCGCCGCCACCCATCCCGCCCATGCCGCACAGGCCACCGCCCATGCCGCCCATGCCACCGCCGCCCATGCCACCCATGCCGCCGCCCATACCGCCCATACCGGGCTGCGTGATCACGACGAGGTCT
>CAITYU010000344.1 GCA_903896675.1 uncultured Planctomycetaceae bacterium | reverse complement strand
CGCGCGATCGTGTTGGGATTCACAATCAGCTTTTCTGCCAACACGCGAATTGATGGAAGTTCGGTGTCCGGGGTCAGTCGACCGGAAGCGATAAAACACCTGATCTGGTTGACCACCTGCAGGTAGACAGGGACCTTGTCACGAGCATTGATGTGGATCTGCACGATCGCTGTCCCCGCCTGTGTGTTACTGTACCACTGTATTAGTACAATAATACACAGCAATATCAAGTGCAGCGCTGCATTTTTTGGGCTCAACGTGAAATGACGTGCGTGGTGTGAGGAAGTTTTTAACCACGAAAGGCATGCAAAGAACGACTTGTGGAGGCATCCAAAGGCGAGCCGTTGACGGGTGCCAACAGGTGTAGTCCTGCACGGGGGTGGTACCAAACTGGTGCTCGGTTGTTCCGCCCCTGGGAAGGCGAGGCTCCAGAAGAACCGTGGGTTCCAGCGGCATGGCAGGGTTTGCGGCTCAGCGGGAGCTTCACCCTCCCAAAGGGGTGAGCGTCATGACGAACTGAGGGGGCCACGGGCCGGGCAGGGTGTTCGGCTCAGCAGGAGCTTCGCCCTCCCAAAGGGGTGAACGTCACGACGAACCGGAAACAGCAGATCGGCATCGGGTTGGCCGATGGGTATGTTATCACCCAATTCACGCGGCAGGAGCAGTCTGGCTCGTGCTTCCGTGATCGGCTGGTCTGATCATTTCAGGCATTGTTTCGACAAAACCTTCTGCCGCTTAACACGTTCGGCGCACAAAAAAAGGCAGAGCCTTGCGGCTCTGCCTTCATGCGGCAATTTCACTTGCCACGGGGGGGGACACAACTCGACAACTAATCAGTCGTCGGAAGTCTTTTCGCCTGGATCGTCGCACACGATCGTCAGGTTTTCGTCACAGTCGCACTCGTCCGGAACGTCATAGTAAGAAGAACCGTAGGTGCGGGACTTGATTCCGCCGCTGGCCTTGTAAGAAACCCAGCCGGAGGTGCTGTAGCTCTGGTCAACATTGCCGAAAGCGCTGGCAACGTCGCTCAGTTCGCCAACGATGGCGCTCTGCAGTTCGCCCAGGCCCACGATCATGCCGAGGACCAGAATGGTAGCAACCAACACGATTTCAGCTGACACAATCACGCCAGCTTCGTCACTCAGGAAATTCTTAATCATTGTTTACGTCTTTTCTGTACTGTAACAAGGGAGAGAGAATGAGAATTGCCGGGCTCATCCAGAAATCCGTTTCTCTGCCACTGTCAGGGTCGAAACCACACGAAGCCCCCCTTTCGACCGAGACTTCGCAGGACCTGACGGCAGCAAGCGGAAAACAAAACCTTCAGGGAGACGTTCTGTCGTTCCGCCGATGTTTGCTCGACGCTTTTCCGAGGTTGCTAAGCGCGATCCAAACTGGCACAAGTGTGCGGATCTGAACCTCAAAAAACGCCTTGCAGGTGACCTAAACACCTACCGCGAATAGTTTTATGAAATCCCAGAAAGACGTGTGGCGGTTTTTTATGTGGGTCTCTATCGCTCAGTCCGTGAAGCTTGCTGATCAGAATGGCAAAGGCGGTGTTTCAGCAACTGAACAGGCGACTGCCAACGAAAAAAGGGCAGGTCGGTGACGACCTGCCCTGCGTATCGGATTGGAATGCCGTTCCGGATTCAGCAGCACTCAGTAGCTGCTCTTTTCGCCTGGATCGTCACAAACGATGGACAGGTTTTCGTCGCAGTCGCACTCATCGGGAACGTCGTAGTACGATGCTCCGTAGGTGCGAGCCTTGACTCCGCCGCTGGCCTTGTAGGACACATAACCGGAGGTGCTGAAGCTCTGGTCGACATTGCCGAAGGCGGAAGCCACGTCGCTCAGTTCGCCAACGATTGCACTCTGCAGTTCGGCCAGACCGACCACCATGCCGAGGACCAGAATGGTCGCAACCAGCACGATTTCAGCAGATACGATCACGCCATTTTCGTCGTTCAGGAAGTTCTTAATCATGGTTGTGCTCTTTGTTTTTCTGTGTTTGTCGAGAGAGAAGAATTGATGGCCAGGGCCTTGTGAAACAGTGTCGAATCTGCAGAGCAATCGCTTCGACGGGATTGCCGGCAAACCTGTTGAACAGGACCCGAGGGGTGTCTGCCATGAAGAACTTCGGGTGTCGATCAGTTCGACCTACCGAGCACTTTTATCCGGTCAGTTGCACCCTGTTGGACGTGAAAGTGTAAAAGCGAACTGCGGACCAATGGCGGACCAAATGTCGTTCAGAAGGCCTCTCAACGCTCGAAAAAACATCCGCAAATCAATACAGCCGTGGACTTTGCGTCTATTCACAAAAAACTTCTGTGGATCCGGCACGCTGCGAATCGCTGTAAACCATGTTGTCCCCCGGCAACAACATGAACACAAGGTGATGCATCCGCGTTCCCTTGCGTAAACATGTTGTGAATTGGCATCACTGGCGGTTGAACGGAACGTCTGTCAGAGTCCGAATTTTCCGGAGCGACGACGATTCAAACAGTGGGCACTTGCTTTCCCCATACGGTTGTCGGGAGAATGCAGAGATGTTTCCAAAACACGACTTTCGCCTCCAACCTCCCTGGCACCGCCCATGAACGCGTTTGCAGGCACTATGGCCAAGAAGCCTGAACTTCGGTGCTGGCATGCGCCTGGGGTTGTGTTCGGCGGTACTGTGGTTGCGTGCGGTTGGCGTAAGCCGTGTCGGACATTGATCCATGTGTTGCTGATCACAATATTCAGCGTGCTGTCCCCCCTCCCTCTGTCTGCTCAGACGGAAGAAAAACCGACCGACGCTGCCACAATCGCTCTGGATCTGCTGGCGGCAGATCTGAACAAATCGTGGAAAGCGTATCCTGCAGAATCCCTTGAGGGGCCTGAACCGGACTGGGCGATCGTCAGGGACCAGAGTGACTCGGAACCGATCCTGATTTGTCGGGGTCGCATGAAGGGATTTCTGTGGACGCTGGAAAAGTGGCAGGATTTTGAGTTTACGGGCGAATGGAAGTATCCGCAGGACAATGATGGGAACAGTGGGATTCTGGTGCATACGCAGCGTGAGGATCGGATCTGGCCGACCGCGATTCAGATCCAGCTGCATCAGCCGAAGGCTGGCAGCATTTTCCCGGGTGGCGACGCCATGACTGATAACATGCTCGAGGCGGGTGACGGCCTCGCCCGTCCGATCAACTCGTGGAACGAATGTCGAGTGGTGTGTCAGAATGGCCGGGTCTCAGTGGAAATCAACGGCAAGCGAGCTGGCGAAGTCACTGGTGCTCGGCCGGTTGGCGGTCATCTGGCCCTGCAAAGCGAGGGCTCAGAGGTGCATTTTCGGAAACTGCGAATTCGCAGACTGGCAGCCAAAGAGGCAGCAGCACCATCTGAGCCGGCAACGCCTGAAGCGCCTGCTTCTCCTGCTGCCGTGAAATGAAGTTGAGTCAAGCAGGGGAGTACAGCACATGTCAGCTCTGCCGGACCACAGCCTGCCACAGGTGCGCGCCTTCATCTGCGACCGTGGCGGTCAGTTCCGTTATTCATCGCCCCCACTGCATCCCGACAGTTTTGGTCGCGGTCTGGAAGAGTGTCTGGTGCCGTCCGATCTGCCGATGCTGCGACGGCACTGGCAGGACATGCTCAATACCGGGTCCGGATTTCAGGTGCAGGCGGAATTCGCGGTTCAGCTCGATGAATCTGTCTCCCGCTGGGCCGTTCATGCGGTTCCGCTGAGGCTGGTTGACAATGAAGATGTTTATCTGGTGCTGCTGCACGCCGGGCTGGGAACGCCCAAATTCGGGCCGGACGAGGCGGTCCGTTATCGCGCTTTGCTGAACACAGCGGTGGATGCCATCATCACCATTGATGAATCGGGAGTCATCGTCTCGTCCAATCCAGCCACCACTCGGATGTTCGGCTATACAGAGCAGGAGCTGCAGGACCGCAATATCTCGATGCTGATGCCGCAACCGTATCGTTCTGAACATGATGGTTATATTTCCCGTTACCTGCAGACGGGACGTGCCCGCATCATCGGCATCGGGCGACAGATCAAGGCCGTGCGAAGAAACGGCGACGAGTTTCTGGTGCACCTCGCAATCAGTGAATTCAACGTAGCGGGCCGCAATTACTTCACCGGCATCATTCGCGATCTGTCGGATCTGGAGCGAGTTCAGAACCAGTTGCTGCAGTCAGAGCGTCTGGCGGCAATCGGACAGATGGTCACCGGTCTGGCTCATGAAAGTCGCAATGCCCTGCAGCGGGCTCAGGCCTGTCTGGACATCCTGACACTGGATCTGGAACAGCAGCCGGAACAGCTGGACCTCGCCCGCAGAGCGCGCACCGCCCTGCAGGATCTGCACAGGCTGTATGAAGAAGTGCGTGGATATGCGTCCCCGATACACCTTGAATTCCGCGACTGCGATCTGAGCGCGATCTGGCGGAAGGAGTGGGAGAATCTGTCGGGGTTGCGACGCGGTCGGGAAATTTCGCTGCAGGAGGAACTGTTGCAGGGGCCGCCCCGCTGTGAAGTGGACATCCACCGGATGGAACAGGTCTTTCGCAACATCCTCGAAAACTCGCTGCATGCCTGCGGCAACAACGGATGTATCAGCGTGTCGACTGACAACACGGAGCTGGAAGGCCGGGAAGCAGTTCTGGTGCGTCTCAATGACGACGGCCCGGGAATGAAATCGGAAGCTGTCCAGCGGATGTTTGAGCCGTTCTTTACGACCAGGCAGAAGGGAACGGGCCTTGGGATGGCGATTGTGCAGCGACTTGTCCATGCCCATGGCGGGACGATTGTTGCCGGCAATGGGCAGTCCGGAGGGGCAGAGATTTCGCTGGTGCTGCCGCGCAGGCAGCCGTCGCGCGGGGACCAGCACCTGCTGGATGCGACCTGAGTGCGTGGCAACACGAATTTTTCAACTACGGAATGCCGTTCGCTTATCTTTGGAACCGTGTTGCAAACGCCTGAAATTCCGGGACTTCCGGCCACAGCGCGACAAATACGCACACATCCGTGTATTTTCAGCACACCTGGTAGTGATCTTTTTGTGCAGTCAGTCGTGAAGACTGTCTGGAAGGCTGCGAGGGCAGTCGGACGGGGGTATGCATGTCAGCACCAGCAATCAGTTTGTTGATCGTCGAGGACGATCCGGATTTTCGAGAGACCTGTGCGCGCTGGATGGTTCGCAAGGGGCACAGTGTAGCCACAGCGGCGAACGGTCATGAGGCACTGGAGTTGTGTGACCGACGCACATTTGATGTGGCGGTGGTGGACATGAACATGCCGGGGCTGACGGGCCTTGAGGTTCTGGACCGTATGAAGTCGGCACAGGCCGAGACTGAAGTGATCATCCTGACTGGTCAGGGAACGATTGAGAGTGCCGTCAACGCGATGAAGCTGGGCGCCTGCGATTACCTGACGAAACCATTTCCACTGGACGAGCTGGAGCAGCGTTGTCTGATGGCGTGGGATCGCAGTCGTCTGCAGCGTGAGAATCGTCAGTTGCGGGCGCTGGTGGAGCGTTCCCAGCCGCCGGTGAAGATTGTCGGGGAATCTCAGCAGATGAAGGACGTATTTCGGCTGATCGAGCGAGTGGCGCCGACAGACAAGCCGGTCCTGATTCAGGGTGAGAGTGGTACGGGCAAGGAGCTGGCGGCCCGGGCGCTGCAGCAGCAGAGTCATCGTGCGGGGCGACCGTTTGTCACGATCAACTGTGCGGCCCTGCCGGAGCAGTTGGTGGAGAGCGAGTTGTTCGGGCACCGGAAGGGGGCATTCACCGGCGCAACGGAGGACCGTGCGGGTCTGTTTGAAGTTGCAGATGGTGGCACGCTGTTCATTGACGAGATCGGGGAATTACCGGGAGCATTGCAGCCGAAGCTGCTGCGAGCGCTGGAGGATGGTTCAATTCGGCGGGTCGGTTCACATCGCGAGCGTCGGGTGGATGTGCGACTGATTGCGGCAACGAATCGAAATCTGGCGGACGAGGTCGCGGCCGGGCGATTCCGCGAAGACCTGTACTATCGGATCAATGTGATGTCGCTGGAACTGCCTCCGCTGAGGAAACGCGAGGGCGATGTCGCGCTGCTGATGCGGGGGTTTCTGGGCGAAGGATGGTCCATCACGGCAGAAGCGAAGCAGGCGATTGAGCATTATCACTGGCCGGGGAATGTCCGGCAGTTGCGGAATGCTGTGGATCGTGCGTTGATTCTGGCGAACGGTCGCGTGATTACGCTGGCGGATCTGCCGTTGGAGGTGCAGGCGGGGTTCGCGGCACCGATGATGCGTGAGGTGGCTGCACCGGGAACTGCGGGATTCGGGATGGCCCACGCACGTTCAGCGGCGGAGCGAGGCGAAACCGGAGGGATATCGGCAGCAGCGGAAGGCGGTGGTCTGCCGTGTCGGCTGGAGGACCTGGAGAAAGCCCATATTGTCGAGATTCTGCGGCAGCAGAACGGGAACAAGGCGCGGGCAGCCCGGGTTCTGGGGATTCATCGCCGGAAGCTGTATCGTCTGCTTGAGCGGCATGGGTTGCAGGACGAACGTCCGGTGTGCTGAGCGGTAGCGGGCGATAAGAGCCGCGTCTGGATTGCAGCGAAACCCGGTGAATCGTGTCCCCTGGAAAGCCTGATTTCCCACGGAATTCTGCGGGGCCCGAGCTGCCTGCGGCCGTTCAACGGCTACACTGAAGACAGCAGCGGTCGCAGACAGGTGGGCTGGAAGCTGTGGAAAAGGGGCTGCGAAAAGTGGCCGCGGATTTGTGGCCGGGGATTTCGATGCGACGTATCAGGCTGGGTGCCGGTATTCTCAATCAGACTCCACTGGACTGGCGGGGCAACGTTCAGCGGATCTGTCAGGCGCTGGACGAAGCGCGGCGGCAGGGCGTACAGGTGCTGTGTCTGCCCGAGCTGTGTCTGACGGGTTATGGCTGTGAGGATATGTTTCTGGCGCCGCATGTCTGGCGGACTGCGTGGCAGCAGTTGCAGACAGTGGTACCTCAGACACGCGGCCTGCTGGCAACAATTGGCCTTCCCCTGTCGATGGGTAATGGTGTTTATAATGCAATCTGTGTCGCGGTTGACGGTCAGATTGCGGGCTTTGTGTGCAAGCGTCATCTGGCGGGTGACGGTCTGCATTATGAGCCCCGGTGGTTTCGGGAATGGCCGGCGGGCCAGCAGACGCGTTATTCGGCTGATGGTGGCGACTGGCCAACGGGCGATCTGCTGTTTGACTGTGAGGGTGTCCTGATTGGTTTTGAAATCTGTGAAGATGCGTGGGTCGCGGACCGTCCGGGCGCCGAGATGGCGCGGCATGGCGTGGATATTATCCTGAACCCCAGTGCCAGTCATTTTGCCTTTGGCAAGCATCAGGTGCGGCAGCGATTCGTGCAGGATGGATCGCGGGCATTCGGGTGTGGCTATGTTTATGCCAACCTGTGCGGGAACGAGGCTGGTCGAGCGATTTATGATGGCGGGGCACTGCTGGCTGCGGGTGGCCAGATGCTGGCCATGGGCCCGCGTTTCAGTTTTCAGGACGTGGACGTTGTTTCGGCGGTGCTGGATGTGGACGTGCTGCGGACGCGGCGTGCGGCGGTGCATTCGCTGTCGGCGGATCTGACGGGGCGAGCATCGGGACGGATTATCCGTGTTTCTGCGGCAGCAGCATTTGATCAGACGGCAGCTTCGGTGACGGCGGTGGCTGATGAGCCTCGGGACACAGCAGAGGCTGGGGCGGTGTGGAGCGAATCGGACGAATTCGTGCACGCTGAGGCTCTGGGGTTACATGATTATCTCCGCAAAACCCGCTCCCGGGGCTTTGTGGTCAGTATGAGCGGTGGGGCGGATTCGTCGGCCTGTGCCGTACTGATTCGCGGGATGGTGGAGCGTGGTCTGCAGGACCTTGGGGCTGCTGGTCTGCGGCGGCGTCTGTCGTACATTCCGGATCTGGCGACGGCGGAAACGGCAGCGGACTTCATGCAGGTGCTGTTTGCCGGCGTATATCAATCCACTCGCAACAGCTCCGAAACGACTCGGGCAGCAGCCGCGGGTGTCACCAGTGCTGTGGGTGGTCGGTACCATGAAATCAGCGTTGAAGAAACGGTCGAACGCTACACACAACTGGTACAGCAGATGATCGGGCGTCCGCTGTCGTGGCAGACCGACGATGCCGCACTGCAGAATATTCAGGCTCGCAGTCGTTCACCCGGCGTCTGGATGCTGGCGAACGTCAGCGGATCCCTGCTGCTGGCGACCAGCAATCGTTCTGAGGCCGCCGTTGGTTACGCCACCATGGACGGAGACACCTCGGGTGGCCTGAGTCCGCTGGCTGGGATCGACAAATCGTTTCTGCGGCGCTGGCTGCGACAGATGGAAACCTGTGGTGTGCGGGGCATGGCGCCGCTGCCGGCTCTGCACCTCGTGAATGCTCAGCAGCCCACCGCCGAGCTGCGTCCGGAAGCCTCGGGGCAGACAGATGAAAGTGATCTGATGCCTTATGATGTGCTGGAGCGGATTGAAGAACTGGCCATCCGTGATCGGCTCAGTCCCCGGGAAATTGTGTCTGAACTGCAGTCCGCAGGGCTGCAGCAGACTGCTGAAAAGATAATTGAATGGGTCCGCAGATTCTTTGTGCTGTGGTCGCGAAATCAGTGGAAACGAGAACGCTTTGCTCCTTCGTTTCACCTCGACGACCGCAACCTTGACCCTCGCTCATGGTGCCGTTTTCCGATCCTTTCGGGAGGTTTTTCGTGGGAACTGCAGCAGTTGCAGGCTGAGGATAAACCCACGGAAAATTGAACAGATATGCAGTGGGTGGACGCATTGTAGTCTTAGATCAACGCCGGCAAAAAGCTTTATGCTGCATCGATTATCTCACAGTAAACGACCTAACTGGGTTCCCCCTAAGGCTTTTGAATTCGAGACTATGCTGTTTTTACAGGAAAGTTTCGGCATCTGATTTGAACGGCACTCAAAGCGGTGCTAAGAACAGATTAAGTCAGGAGACAGCATTTCAGATCGCAGGGATGCGGTTTTACTTAGGGGCGGTTTTCCCCAGACCGTACTCCTGTTAATCCGGGGTGAATCAAGGAACAGCAAATGGCTAAGCGTGCCGCAGCCGGCAAGGGCGAAGTGGATGTGAACGTCTCCAAAGAGGTCCGGGCACTGGTCGAAGGAAACAAAGAGATTCGCGGACCGGAAGTGATCGCGATTCTGAAGGAAAAGTTTCCCACCATGGAATTCAATGAGAACAGCGTCCAGGTGGCATTCGCCAATGCTCGGCGGAAACTGGGCCTGACTCGTACCATCAAGAAGCGTCCTGGCAAGCGCAAGGCAGGCCGTCCGGCAGCCGCAGCTGCTCCTGCAGCCGCACCGGCAACTGCTTCTGTTGCTGTCAACATTGTGGCACTGACCGCTGCCAAGGAACTGCTGAAGGCCTGCGCAGGCGATATTGCCGCTGCTCAGACCGCCCTCAAGCAGATCGTGATTCTGATGAACTGATGCATCGTCTCAGACAACGGCCTGCCGGCATCGGCAGGCCGTTTTTTTTTGCTCAACTCGAAATCCTGTGCACAGTGCAGATTGCGTTGCCACAGGTGTTGACAGAGAGTGGTCTACGGAGAACCGCGACGACTCCGAAAAAGGGTTTCCACCATCACGGGTCTCTTTCCTCGGGAAGACGCCGGTGTTGCGTCGTTTGGGAGGGCGAAGCTCCTGCTGAGCCGAACCCTCTCAGGCCGCTGCATCGCATGCGGCTCGGCGGGAACCTCGCCCGCCCGAGGACGCTGGTGCTGCCTCTTTTGGGAGGGCGAAGCTCCTGCTGAGCCGAACCCTCTCAGGCCGCTGCATCGCATGCGGCTCGGTGGGAGCCTCGCCCTCCCGAGGACGCCGGTGTTGCGTCGTTTGGGAGGGCGAAGCTCCTGCTGAGCCGAACCCCCTTCAGGCCGCTGCATCGCATGCGGCTCGGCGGGAACCTCGCCCTACCGAGGCGCCGCGCCCTACCGGTGTATGGAAGCACACGGCTCGGCTGGAGCCTCGCCCTCCCAAGGGGAATCATCGAGCACCCGTTCGGTGCCCCCCCTCAGGACAACACCCGTTGGCTTCCGCCAACGGCTCGCCTTTGGATGCCTCTGCAAGCGGCGCCTGTCGTCGTTAAAATGCTTCTTCAGACCACGCACCGCATTTCAGGATGAGCTGATTTTTTGCCTGATGGTCAGGCAAGCCACGGCTGCATGACTGTTCCGCCAACATCCGTCAGGCGAAAATCACGGCCCTGAAAACGATGTGTCAGTTGCAGGTGGTCCAGTCCGAAAAGATGCAGCAGAGTTGCCTGCAGGTCATTCATGTGGACCGGCTTTTCCGCGACGCCCCAGCCGATTTCATCGGATGCGCCCCACGTCTGTCCGCCACGAATTCCGCCTCCCGCCATCCACAGGCTGAAGGCGAAGGGATGATGATCGCGGCCCGTATTGGCTGCCCGACCCTTGCGATTTTCCCCCAGCGGAGTCCGGCCAAATTCCGCCCCCCAGACCACCAGAGTGGTCTCCAGCAGACCACGCTGCTTCAGATCCCGCAGCAACGCTGTTATCGGCTGATCCACGACCCAGCAGTTGTAAGGCAGGTCTTTGTTCAGATCACTGTGCTGATCCCACGCTTCGTAAATGATATTTACAAAACGAACTCCGCGTTCCACCAGTCGGCGTGCCAGCAGGCAGTTACGGGCGTAGGTGCGATGGGCTTCCGCCACATTACCGCGACCTGTCGCCTGCGGATGCTGCGCCCGATCCACACCATAGGCTTCCAGTGTACTGCGGGATTCTCCGGACAGATCAATCAGTTCGGGTGCCGCAGCCTGCATCCGGAAGGCCAGCTCATAGTTGCGAATCCGACTGTCAATTTCCGGGTCCTGCACCTCGGTCGCCCGTGTCTGATTGAGTCTCTGCAGGGCATCCAGAGTTCTGCGATGTGCCGCGGCGGAAATTCCGGCAGGATTCGAAAGATTCAACACCGGATCACCCTGATTGCGAAACAGCACGCCGGCATAGTGTGACGGCAGAAAACCACTGCTCCACAGCGACGCTCCGCCGCTTGACCCGCGTCCACTTGTCAGCACCACGTAACCTGGCAGATTCTGTGATTCTGATCCCAGACCATAGTTCAGCCAGCTGCCGATTGTGGGCAGGCCAAATGCAGCCCGACCGCAACTGAGCAGCAGCTGGCCGGGGTGATGATTGAATTGCTCGGAAAACATCGACCGAACCATCAGAATATCATCCGCGCAGGTTGCCAGCTGCGGCAGATAATCACTGAAGTCCATCCCGCACTGACCGTGCTTCTGCCAGCGTCTGGGTGATCCCAGCAGCACAGCAGAATCCTTCTGAATGAAGGCGAACCGAACCCTGCTGACAATTTCCTCGGGCAGTGGCTGACCATCCAGCTCCGCCAGACGCGGTTTGGGATCAAACAGATCGAGATGGGAAGGGGCACCTGCCTGAAACAGAAAAATGCAGTTCGTGGCTCGCGGAGCAAAGTGTGAAATTGCGGATCGGAGGTTGGCCCCCGGAACCGCCGACTGCCCTGCCAGAGCACCATCCTGTTGCAGCAAAGCCGTCAGTGCTGCTGCGCCGAGGCCACTGGCCGAAGAAGTCAGCCAGCTGCGACGAGTCTCCGCGGCGCTGTTCCAAGCAGCCTGTTCAACGTCTTCAGCAAAACGGCTCATGTTTCATTCCCGAGTGATGAATTCATCAAGATTCAGCAGCGCCCGACACAAGCCGCGCCACGCGACGGTTGCGGCATCTGCTGCGGGCATTTTTTCAGCCACTGCCAACTGCTGCAGATCCTGCAGCAGTTGCTGAAGTTCGGCCAGCTCGGACGCTGCTGCAGACCGACCCAGACACAACTGAAACGCCTGCTGGATACGCGACTCAGGTGTCGAGGCCCCGGACTGCCGCAGGCGATCAGCCAGCGACACCGCACACTCTGAAAATACTTCGTTGTTCAGAGTGACCAGGGCCTGTAAAGGCGTATTGGAGACTCCGCGTTCAATGCAGGTGAGATTTGCATCCGGACAATCAAACGCGGTCAGACTGGGATGCGGCGACGTCCGTTTGAAGAATGTGTACATGCCGCGGCGATAACGATCCGCCCCCTGGGATTCCACCCATTTGAAATTGCCCGCGTAACTCAGCTCGGCGATTCCGGCGGGCAGCGGCGGAAACACACTGGGCCCCCCCACTCGATCGGTCAGCAGACCGGCGGCCTGCAGGCTGATGTCACGAACAATTTCACCCTCCACACGCAGCCGGTTCTGCCGCGCCAGCAGCCGATTCTCCGGGTCCGCACTGTGCAGTTCAGGGCGATGAACTGAGGACTGCTGCCATGTGGCAGACAGCAGTATCAGCCGAATCAGTTGCTTGCGGGACCACGGTTGAGCGGCACCGGAAATCGGGCTGGATTCTGCGGCTGCGATTCCGGCGAATCGCGCTGCCAGCCAGTCCAGCAGCTCGGGGTGGGTGGGTGCATCTCCACGCACGCCGAAATCGCCGAGGGTCCTTACGATGCCGCGTCCGAACAGCCGCGCCCAGATATGATTCACAGCAACTCGCGGAGCCAGGGGATTGTCGGGGGAAACCAGCCAGCGGGCGAAGTCCAGCCGGTCCGGTGCCTTTCCGGACTGCCGCGCCGTCAGTGGCGGCAGGATTGCAGGTGCGGCCGGAGTCACCTCCAGCTCGGTCAGCGGGTTGAGGAATTCACCGCGATGCAGCACGAAGGTTCGCCGCGGCGACTGCGTCCTTTGCAGCAGAACTCGCACTGTCAGCTCAGGTTTCGCTGGCTGCGTTTTCAGATGCTCGTCAAGCCGCGCCGCCAGTGGCTTCAGTTCGGCATGCTGTCTGACCCAGAACTGCTGCAGAGTCTGCCGCTGCTGCACCGTCTGCTGCTCCAGCGGAATCTGCAGTATGCTGCGGAGCTCTTTGGGGATTTCCGCAGGCAGGCGTTTCTGCTGCTGCAATTCCCGCTGCTGCCTGAACCATTCTGCAAACGCGGCAGAGCGAGCTTCCTGTGCAGCCGCCAGTTCCCGCTCCAGTTCATCGCGGCGACCTGCAAAGGCCTGCTGCAGTGCCGGCCAGGCCTGCACTTCCGCTGCCGGGGCCGGGACCACAGCGGTCGATTCGTCCGCGTTATTGAATACGGAAAACAACTGATAGTACTCACGCTGAGTCAGTTGCTCATACTTGTGCGAATGACAGCGGGCACAGCCCACCGTCAGTCCCAGCCAGACCTGTCCGGTGGTCTCCGTGCGATCGAAGCAGGCTTCCACCCGGAATTCTTCCTGATCCGTTCCCCCTTCCGTATTGGTCAGGGTCTGCCGGTGAAAGGCCGTCGCCAGTTTCTGCAGCGGATCGGCATTGGGCAACAGATCACCCGCCAGTTGCTGAATGGTAAACTGATCAAACGGGAGATCGTGGTTCACAGCATCAATCACCCAGTCCCGATAACGCCATGCATCGGGCCGTGCGTTATCCTTTTCATAGCCGTCCGAGTCCGCATAGCGTGCCAGATCCAGCCAGTGTCGCCCCCAGCGTTCGCCAAAGTGCGGCGACGCCAGCAATCGATCAACCACTTTGGGCCACGCATCCGCCGAAGTATCATCGACAAACTGCTGCACCTGCTCAGGAGTCGGCAGCAATCCCAGCAGATCCAGTGACGCGCGGCGAATCAGAATCTGCCGCGAGGCCGGCGACGACGGCTGAATCCCGGCAGCCGCCAGCTGCTCCAGCACAAACAAATCAATCTCATTCCGA
This sequence comes from uncultured Planctomycetaceae bacterium, assembly GCA_903896675.1. Classification (GTDB taxonomy): domain Bacteria; phylum Planctomycetota; class Planctomycetia; order Planctomycetales; family Planctomycetaceae; genus SXXK01. The sequence continues at coordinate 2,429 of CAITYU010000344.1, read as the reverse complement.
GCCCAGCCGACTGCGTCGGGCTGCGCCGCCGGTGGCACGCGAGCCCGATCGATCGGCTGCCATGCCCAGTGCTGCGAGCCTGCGGCACCTGACGCAGCCTGCGGCCACGGCAATCCACGCTGAACCCAGTCGGTCAGCAACTGCACCTGCCCGGGACTGAGACGCTCACCCTCAGGCGGCATCTGCTCGTCCGCCATCCTGCTGCGAACCCGCTGCAACAGTCGACTGCCGTCAGGATTGCCTGCCACAACCGCCAGTCCACTGTCACCACCACTGAGGATCAGGCCGCGTTCATCCAGTCGCAGCCCGGCTTCACGCCGCTGCGGACCGTGACAGGACCAGCAGCGAGCCTGCAGCAGGTCGCGCACAGCAACACCCAGCTGCTGATCCTCCGCGGCCGATGACGACTCCGGCCGCAAAGGCTCGTCCGCCAGCGTAACGGCCGCAGCACCCGCGGCCATCACCAACAGGCACAGAACTACTGACAGGATCTTCCAGAACAGCATGCAGGCCTCCGGAACAGCAGTACCTGAAATAAATGATCAGGTCGTCGCGCGAAAAAAAGCCCGGCGCTGAAGGCCGGGCCCGATTCCTGATGCTGACGCGGCACCACGCGAGACCGGCAGCCGGCCGTCAGACAAAAGGTGTCCGCCCCGGAATGGCTACCGGTGGAGTCGGCACGTCGGTCCACTCATAAGCCTTCGGACTGAGGACTTCCTTCGAATTCAGACAGGCCTCCCAACTGAGCCGCTGTCCGGTGTAGGCCGCCATTCGTCCGGCAATCGCCATCAGAGTGGACTTGCACATATAGTCGCCGTTGTTGATGACTTTGCCCGCGCGGATGGCAGCAAACAACTCGTTGTGCTCGATCTGATACATGTCCCCGTCAGGACCGCTGTACTTCCAGATCTCCTTCCCCGCCAGATCCGTGATGCGGTGCGACATGACATCCACACGACCCTTGGTTCCGAAGATATAGTCTTCAACCTCGTTCTCGCAGTTCGGCCAGTGACGACAGCGAGCAAAAGCCTTGACTCCGTTTTCCCAGGTGTAGACGACGTCGAAGTGGTCGTAGATGTTGCCGTAGCGAGCGTCAGTACGAGCCTGGCGTCCACCGGAACCACTGATAACCGCCGGTGCCACATCATTCATGGCCCACATCATCTTGTCGAGACTGTGAATGTGCTGCTCGACATTGAAGTCCCCGGAAAGCCACGTGTAGTAGTACCAGTTCCTCAGCTGATACTCCATTTCGCTTTTGCACTGATCCCGCTGACGGCGAGGGTCCCAGACACCGCCGGTCATGTAACTGCACTGCATGGCGACAATGTCACCAATGGCGCCGTTGCGAATCTGTTCAAAGGTGGCGCGCTTCCCAGGGTGGTAACGCCAGCAGAGTCCGGACACAAGGTTCAGATTCTTCTGCCGGGCAATCTCAGAGGACTCCATCACAGATCGCACACCCGGTCCGTCCACAGCCACGGGTTTTTCACAGAATACGTGCTTACCGGCGTCGACAGCGGCACGCAGATGCTGTGGCCGGAAATGCGGAGTGGAGGCAAGCAGCACGACGTCGCAGCTGTCAATCACCTTCTTGTAGGCGTCAAAGCCAGCCACGCAGTGCGCATCATCAGCCGTAACTCGCGCCGGCTGGCCTTCCTTGTTGAACATTCGGCTAAGCTGCCGACGGGCACGAGCCACAGCGTCCTCGAAGACATCGGCAATCGCCACCAGCTCTGTACCCGGGTCAGCGTTCAGTGCCTGCTCGGCTGCACCAGTCCCCCGACCGCCGGCACCCACCAGACCCACTTTCAGACGGTCACTGCCACCCGCCCACGCACCGGCGGAAACGGACGATGCTGCCGCAGTAACCGCCACCGCTGCCGTCGTGCCAGCCAGAAAGCCACGGCGCGACGCCGGGGAATTTGATCCACTTGTTGTCATAGAAGTTGCCTGTCGCAGGATGGTCTGAAGGAGGGATCGGAGCAGGGACGGAGACTTTACACGCCGCACCTGACTATCGCAGATGCTGCAGAGTGACCTGGGAATGCGGAATGGTCAAGGGAGCAGTCCGAAATGCGGGGAAACGCAGGGAAAATACGGGACAGAAATTCAGTGCCATATGTTGAAAGAGAAGCTCCCTGCAACTGGGGATTCTGGGTGCCCCGGGCGAACTGCGGCGAGTCCGATATGGGCGGTTTCGCCCCAAAAGACGGCAATGACGTCCTGAATCCCGAGAAGACATTGCAGTTTTCGCTCAGCCGTGCGATAGTCTATCCGCAGGCTTCGCGGTGGTGCCTTCATTTCCTGCAGAAATAACCATGCCCATACTTGGCCGTGAACCGGATCTCTATCCGGAAGATCTTTTCAGTTCGCCTCTGATTCTGCCCCAGGACGAGTCGTGGTTCGCCATGTACACGATGGCGCGG
>CAITYU010000343.1 GCA_903896675.1 uncultured Planctomycetaceae bacterium | reverse complement strand
GCGTCTCTGGCCAATCTGACCCGTCATGAGACTCCGCAAGATCGTAACCCACTCCGCTGTTACCACCATACCACGCTATACCGTCCAGCTCCGGACCGTTATTTGCACCCACCCATGTCAGACCACCCGTGTACAATGCACTCGACGTGCCCGCCCGACACGCATACTCCCACTCCGCCTCACTCGGCAATCGAAAATTTGCACCACGACCCAACAACTCATTCAATCGACCCAAAAACTCCTGACAATCTTCCCAGCTCACACACTCAACTGGACGGTCACCGTCACGAAATCGACTCGGATTAACACCCATCACGCTCTCCCACAACCACTGCGGACACGCACTGTCAAAAAACCAGTAACCTCGTGTGATACGAACCTGATGAAGTAACTCATCATCATCTCGGCCCGGCTCATCCGCAGGAGAACCCATCCAAAATTCGCCACACGGGATCCAACGCAGACGCTGACTGCGTTCACGACCGGCTGCGTCCACCCCCACCGACAGATCGGCCCAGACTCCATATCGATCATACCCCACAGCGGTCGCCCAGCGTGGACGTTCAAACTGTTCCAGTCGCAACCTGCCAAAATCTCCCGCCAGCCGCAGTTCGCCGCCCGAAGCCGTGGCACGTTCCAGGTCAGCCTGCAGTTGTGCAGCATCCCGCGCGGTCTTCAATTCGGCAATCCGCGGCGGGACGGCCAAAGCCCCGGGAGCCTGCGACAGTACCTGCACCTGCAGCCGCTGTCCCATAGGCTGGATGACACAGCAGCGCTGCTCCTGAGACGCACCGGCAATCCCCGGCCTGCCAATCGAGTTCAGTACCGCGTCAACCAGCGGCTGCAGCAGTGGCCCCACCTGCTGGTCATCACGAGCCTGCCGGGGATAACGGCGGATGGCCGAACGCAGCCAGCCACAAACGTTCCTGCCGTGCTCTGTGTCACTGCTGACATGCTGCCGGTAATCCGCATGCAAACTCAAGGCCTCGGCCACATCCTGAGGTTCCGCCAACTGCCGACTGGATGCGGACAGACTGAGCAGTTCCTCGAACCAGATTTCCGGACATTCCTGTCGGGTCCTGCGCCACTGCCGCATGCTGTGCAGCACCTGCCGCCGCTGGGAATTCGGCCACTGTTCAAACAGCGGCAACAACGATTCACAGGCGATTTGACGATCGGGGGTTCCGGCGAAGGGGTGCTGCGCCCGCAGCCAGCTGCTGCTCCAGTAGTCCAGTTCCAACGATCCGTCGGCACAGCCCAGCACCAGCTGACGCAGTTCACGCAGTAACCCGGGTTCCAGCCGAATCGCGGGTGCGGCGGCAACTGCCAGCCGTTCCAGCAGTTCCGTGCGCTGCGTCGCATCGCGCACCAGCACGCGCGGTGACTGCCAGGTCCGTACAGTGAACAGATCGCGCAGGGCGGGACTGAGGCGATCTTCGGCGCAGGGTAACAGCACCAGCGGCCGGTGCCCTGCTGAAACCATCCGCCGGGCCCACAGCAACCACGCGGCAGAGGCTTTTCCGGTGTCATCAAAAACGCCCAGATCACTGAGCACCAGCAGTGTGGCAGCATCGTCCGGCTGGTGAAACACCGCATCCTGTTCTGACAGATCCGGATGCTCTTCCACATCGTACCACAGCACGTCCGGGGTGACTCCGCGGACATGCCGCAGGGCTCCCGGAGGCAGCAGCCTGCGCAGCCGCTGAATGACCAGTTGCTGATCGTTGTGCAGTGGAGCCAGTCGGGTGCTGTCTTCCCGCACGACATACAAACTTCGGCCCCACGCCCGTTTCAGTCGTCGCGGGATTCGCGAGATGCTCTCCAGCCGTGCCACCTGTGAGACCAGTCGTTCGACATCGATGGCGGAACTGAGGAGCTGATCGAGCATGCCGCGCACACGCGGCTCCAGTTCGCTCCACGGCTCGAGCGGCAGGAACAAATCTGCGGCACTGGTCGGTGTGGCTGACCAGCCCTGCCATGGCGGATACTCAAGCTGTGTGGCGTGTTGCCGGGGCGACACCTGCTCAGCGCAGCGCCAGAGCGGCAGCGGCTGCGATCTTTGGGGATACCCGGTGGAAACCGCGGGCTGCGATGGACGGCCACGTGTTGTCTGACTTCCGGTCCGGTGAATGTCGGGGGATTCCGCGGATTGTTCCGGACGTCGGTCCAGTTGCAGCATTTGGCAGAACATCTGCACGGCCGCCTGATCACCGGACTGCAGCACGGCCAGCAGGTCGCTGCGGCCAATAATGCCCTGTCGAAATTGCAGGTTCATCGCACAGCCCTGCGCCATTTGCGGAACACCAGCAAACGCACCTCCTGCAGTTGTTCCTGCGGCAGTCCGCCGGCGTTCTGTCCTTCGGCCAGAATCCGCAGGTAGTCGAGGTATTCCGCCTGCCCGGGGAATGGGCGTTGCTGATTTTCGAGGGCAGTGCGGCGATCTTCCACCAGCAGATCAGCGGCCTGCTGCAGGATTTCCGGGGCCAGCACGTGGCCGAAATGTGCCTGTCCCCGGGATACAAGGAACTCGCTCAGAGCCTGGTTTTCCTGTTTCTGCTGCTCCTCGCCGGCCCGCGCGGTCAGAGTGGGCAGTTCCAGCTGCAGGACCAGACAGCGACGGACAAACGCATCCGGGAGTGCGCGTTCTTCGTTGGTGGTGATGACGATCAGCGGCTGACCGGAAGCGGGACTGTGCTGAATGGGTTGCGGCCAGCCGACAGGAGTGAAGCGGCGGGACCCGAGTGCTTCGAGGAGTCCATTGGGGACATCGGTCTCGCCTTTGTCGATTTCGTCGATCAGGATGACGACGCCGTGGTGAGTCAGCCAGCCGGTCGGGACGGCGGGTGCTTCGACGCCGGTCTGTTTGGCGGCAGAGTCCCAGTCGAAGGCCCACCACAGTGGCCCGGGTTTGACGAATTTTTGCAGCTGGATCTGTTCGCGCAGGGTTTGGGGATCTTTGGTGATGGCGGCAGCGACCTGTGCTTCGGCCAGTCGCTGGACAGCATCGAATGTCCAGAGGAGATCGGTGGGGCTGGTGGTGGAGTTGACGGTGAGTGAGACGAGCGGGCGATTGAGTCGCTGTGCGGCGGCTTCAGCGAGCTGTGTTTTTCCGGTACCGGGTTCACCGCGGACGAGGAGTGGCCGGCCGGCCAGCCGTGCCGCGGCTACGGCTGCCTGTTCCTGCGGTGAAAGGACGTGCGGAATGGTGGAGGTGGCAGGGGATTTTTCGGGTGTGTTCATGTTCGCTGTCCTCGATGGCTGGCGATGAAGTTTTCTATTTCCTGCAGTTGGTACATGACCAATGGATTCACCTCGCTGGCGTCCTCTCCATCACCATGCAACAGGATAATCGATGGCAATTCCTGAAGTAACTGCGCGGCAATTTTCGGATCAAGGTAACTCATCACCCAAACGCACACGTAAGCCTTCCGGGCCGCCCAAACTCGCAGAGCAGCCCTGATATGTGCCGGGCTGTCACTGCGCGCCATGAGCACCCCGCACAGCATTTTTCGCACAGCAGCCAGCAGATCCGGTGCGCCAAGACCATCGATGGCCACTGCCTCATTACCCAGATTGGGGTGGATTGCATTCCGCAGCATCGTTGATCCGCTGTTGTCAATTGCTACCCGCAGGCCGAGCAACCGACCGATGATCGAGGCCCCGATTACCTTATCATCACCCGCCACGGCATGAAAACCCAGAGCGGCCTGCGCAAAACGATTGGCTGACGTGCCATGCCTGTCTTCGACAGACAATGGCAGCAGCAGGGCTGCCAGAGCTTCCAGGCTGTCAATAATGACCGCATCCACGGGCCGCACGTCGTGCAGGGCAACGACGCATCTGTGGACAAAACACATTGGTGTCTGCGGCTTGTCGCCTGAGCGAATCATGGGGCGCACGGCAAAAATTTCCTCCACCAGGGTTTCCGGTGTCTGCAGGGAATTCATACCACTGGCCTGCAACAGCCATTGCCTGACAGAGTCGTTTTTGACAATCGCCGTTACACGACTGCGAATCTCTTTGAGACTGGTCTGCAAATCGCCGGCCTGCAATTGCTGCTCAGTCACATCGCGCAATCGGGATCGTTCGACAGCAGGTGGCATCGCTGTGCCGCCGGTTGTCTGTGACGAAGCAGAGGAATCGATTTGATTCGCGAAGCGATGTTCATGTGCCATCCGCAGCACTTCTGCTATCGCCAGCGTGCTGCGATCGCGGACCTGGATCGACAGATCGGTTTTTTCCCAGCCTGGGACTTCCGTGTTATCCAACGCGACCGGGAGAATTCGATCTTCTTCGCGACACATCAGCATCAACGCGCGAATGGAACTCCATTCCACCTGACACCAGGGCTTTTCGTAATGCCGGCAAAAAACAGGAACCACAAGATCGCACTGCTCGCGGTAGATTTCTCGCAGTTTTAAGTCCAGATCGACACCGCCCAGTTCATGCTCATACCGCTCATCGAAAAAGATCCTGTCCGCACCAAAATATGCGGACAACTCCTGATCCAGCTCTTTGGCAAATTCCCGCACTTCGCCCGGGAATGACAAACCGATAGCGAAACGTCGCCGGGCAGATTCTGTGGACATGGTTGTAATCCTGTTTGATCAGGTGCATTTGCGTGTTCACCCCTGCGCCGCAAACATCCTACCCATGCAGGCTGACAGACAAAATCGAAATGTCGCTGTGATTTGCGATTTCATGATGCCCTGAGTCCAGGACCGGAAAGTCAACACGATTGCGGGCGACGATCGGAGGTGACCGCACCCGGGCACTCCCGTGCCCGGCTCGCCGGAGGTGGTGATTCGTCGGG
>CAITYU010000342.1 GCA_903896675.1 uncultured Planctomycetaceae bacterium | reverse complement strand
CACCGGGGACATCCATCGGGTGCCATCCAACGGGGACATCCAACGGGGACATCCAACGGGGACATCCAACGGGGACATCCAACGGGGCCAGCCCTCGAGGCCATCCATAGGGTGACGTCCGGGGGCATTCTAGTGGTGGGCCATGCCGGTGTTCAGTTTTTGTTCAGGGTTCTGTGGTTGGATGGGGCTTGGTAGATTGTGGGGTTCCGTGGAGCGGGTCGGGGTAATTCCGAGAGATCATGGGATCGCTGACCGGCGGTGCGAAATTCCGTCGCCTGCACTGCGATGTAGCGCAGAATGAGGCTCTGGGTGTGTGGCGGTTTGACATCGTTGGCTGTAGAACGATAATGCAGGCCTGTTGTGCGGTTCGCAGGGGTTTTTCGGGGTGAAGCATTTTGTCATTGCTGCAGAAGAAAATACCGTTGTATTTGACGGACGAGGAGCGTGAGGGTTTGCGCGCGGCGGGCCGATTCAACGCATCGCTGATGGATTTTCTGCGACCGCATGTTGTTGAGGGGAATTCGACGGACAAGCTGGACAAGCTGGCTTTGGCGTATACGCGTGATCACGGGCACATTCCGGCCTGTTTGAATTACAAGGGTTATCCGAAGACGATCTGTACCAGTGTCAACGAGGTGGTGTGTCACGGGATCCCGAATTCGACTCCGCTCAAGTCGGGTGACATTGTGAACGTGGATATTACGTCGATTGTGAATGGCTGGTATGGGGATCAGTCGGAGACATTTCTGATTGGTGAGGTGAGTGCATCGGCGCGGCGTCTGGTGCAGACAACCTTTGATTCGCTGTTTATTGGCATTCGTGCATTGCGGCCGGGCTGTATGGTGACGGACATTGGTCGGGCGATTCAGACATTTGCTGCAGCGGCTGGATATTCTGTGGTGCGTGAGTATCAGGGGCATGGAATTGGTCGTGATTTTCATCAGGAGCCTGGTATTCCGCATTTTCCTCAGCCGGCATCAAATCGTGATCTGCTGCGACCGGGGACATGTTTCACGATTGAGCCGATGCTGAATATGGGCACGTGGGAGACTCGTCTGGACAAGAAGGACAAGTGGACTGTGCGTACTCGGGACGGCGCATTATCGGCGCAGTTTGAGCACACGATTCTGATGACCGAAACGGGTCCGGAGATTCTGACACTGACGCAGGATGGTCCCCGGGAGGGGCATCGATTCTGATTTTTCGTGCCTCCCGTTTTTTGTGGGGGGCTTGTTTTGCCTGCCAGATTCCACCGTTATGGCTGCAGATCCCGACATCCTTGAGAGCTGTGAAAATCGGATCGGTTACAGGTTCCGTGACAGGGCTCTGCTGCGTCGTTGTCTGACGCACAGTTCATCCGCTGAGACTCGACTTGATTCCAACGAGCGTCTGGAGTTTCTGGGTGACGCGGTGCTGGGTTTGATTATCTGTGAGCATTTGTTTCAGTTGTTTCCGGATCAGCGAGAGGGCCAGTTGACTCAGATGAAGTCGTGGCTGGTCAGTCGCCAGACCTGTGCTCGTGTGGCCCGTGCGCTGAATCTTGAGCCATTGATTTTTGTGGGTCGGGGACTGCAGCAGATTCCGGAGTCGATCATGTCGGCTGTGGTGGAGTCACTGATTGCCGGGGTGTATTTTGACGGTGGTCTGGAGAGTGCGCGGTCTTTCATCCTGTCGGCGTTCGGGGAGGAGCTGCGACTTTGTCGTCCGCTGGACGCGGAGAACCACAAGAGTCAGTTGCAGGAGTATACTCAGCGGGAACTGTCATGTACTCCGGAGTATTTCGTGCAGGAGGAGTTCGGTCCTGACCATGCCCGCGAATTTCTGGTGGCTGCTCGTGTGGGAGAGCGAACATTCCCCAGCGGTCGTGGTCGCAGCAAGAAGGAAGCGGAGCAGCAGGCGGCGCGGAATGCGCTGCTGGGTCTGCTGAGTCCTGAATTGGATGGCTTGCCGGAGGGATCTGGTCACAGTGAGTTGCCGGAGGTCTGTGGGGATATTCGTCTGCGACTGACGCCGGCTGGCGGTGGCGATACCACGTTCGATACTTTGGAGAATGGTGAGAAGTCGATGTTTACCACTGAAGCCAGCGTGATCCTGCGACCTGACGGTGCTGAGCAGCGTTTCCTGCCTGAGGGGCCCTACTGGCTGGGAGCGGATCGAGCCAGTTGGGTTGCCATTCAGCACGGTGCTGAGGCCACCACGGGATCGCTGAACATTCTGCATCTGGATTCAGGTCGGAATGAATCGTGGTCGTTGCCGGGTCGACCGGGATTTGCTTTTCCGACCAGTCGTGACGGGGTGTTTGTGATCGGTGCTGAGCGTCAGGTGGCGCTGTTTGATACAGCGACGGGGACGTGGGATGTGTTGATCAGTATTGAGCAGACGGAGGATCGTGGCCCGGGTACGGTGATCAACGATGCCGTTATCTGGGAGGATTGTCTGATCTTCGGCTGCAAGTACTATCCGACGTGTGACCAGCCGATTGGTGGTCTGTATTTGTGGCGGCAGTCGGATCAGCGTCTGGTGCAGTTGCTGGGTGACCAGAAGTGTTCCAACGGGAAGGCGGTGCTGCCGGATGCTGCTGGCGAACTGTGGTTGTACGATATTGATTCGCCGACGAAGCAGATTGTGCGTTATCCGCTGGATATTGCGGCTGGTCGGCTGGATGAGTCGCGGCGGGAGGTGGTGGTTGATCTGACGGCGGAGAATGTCTATCCGGATGGCATGATTCTGACTCCGGACCACCGCAGTCTGATTGTTGCGTTGTATGACCCTGGCGACCCTGCCGCCGGGGCGGCTCGGCAGTATTCACTGTCCAGCGGTGCGCTGGAGGCTGTCTGGCGATGCCCGGGGTCACCGCGAGTGACCTGTCCGCAGCTGGTTCAGCATGAGGGACGAGTGCGGCTGCTGTTGACGACAGCGGTCGAGCACATGGATGTGGCGCAGCAGGAGCGGCATCCGCACGCCGGCTGTCTGTTCATTGGTGATACTCCATTTACTGCGCTGGGTGACCAGCCCGTGTTTCCGATCCTGCGTGGCAGTCGTCCGGTGGCTCGGTGATTTGCCGAAGTCAGGGAGCGTGTGCGGGATTTGCAGGACTGTCAGAAACGAGTGCGTGGGTCATTCGATCATGGGTGTTTTGCGACTGACCAGTTGAACGGGCAGTCCCCACGGATCACGCAGCATGGCAAAGGTGTCTCCGGTGGCCATGGTGTGCACGTCGGCGACGATGCTGGCTCCGGCCTGTGTCAGTCTGCGGACGTCTGCAGGCAGGTCGCGGGAGAGGAAGGCGAGGTGCAGTGCGGGTGGCTGAATGGCCGGGAAGTCCAGAGCCGGAGCTGCGGGATTCTGGTACAGCTCAAGCATGACGGTGCCGCTGTCATCCGCGAGGAAGTGGACAAAAGGCGGTTCGACGGTGCGTCGTTTGACTTTCATGCCGAGGTGTTCGACATACCAGCGAGCCATGTTCAGGGCGTCGGGGACGTTCAGTGCGAGGTGTTCGATTTTCATCAGAGTTTCGCTGTCTGAGAAGGGGGATTGACGGGGGCTGCGGCAGCGGGTGTTTGGGTCTGTTTCCAGCGATTGATGCCGCTGTCGAGGAACTGCAGAAACTTCTCACCACCGGACTGATCCAGTCCCTTGAAGATTGCGAGGACCTGTTTGCCGTCGGGAGCCACGATGGCGTAGCTGGGCATGGTGACGTCCTGCAGCAGGTCTGCTGCAAGGTTTCTGTTGTGACTGAGCAGTTGTTCCTGCAACTGTGGATCAGCGACACCGGGAACTGTATCGAGGTACAGCTGGCTGAGGACCATGCCATCCAGCTTATCGTGTACGTCCTGGCGGGCCAATACTGTTTTTTCCATGAGGCGACAGTTGACGCAGTTGATACCTGTGATGTCGAGGAACAGCAACCGTTGTTGCTGACTGGCATAAGTGATGGCCTTTGTGTGCTCAAGCGACCACGCGTGGTCATGCTGAACGATGGCATATCCCAGTGCCGGGTGCTGTTGTATATCGCCGTTTTTGATCTGTGGCGGGGCGAAAGCCGCCACCTGACGCCAGACGAAATCGTCGGGCAGTCCCGCTTCGAGGGCTCCGGCAATCAGTCGTCCGGCAAACAGCAGAAACGCGGCAGCGAAGGTGCCGCGAGGAACGGACAGTTTGGGGCGGGGGCCGGTTTTCAGTCCCAGCAGGTACAGCCCTGCAGAGGCGGAGATGGCGATCCAGAGCCAGAGGAAGACGGGGTAGGTGACGTATTCGGGGATCCCATTGGCGGACAGTCCGATATCTGCGACGCTGAGGAATTTGACGACGGCAGCCAGCTCGATCAGTCCAATGACGAATTTGACGTCATTCATCCAGCCTCCGCTGCGGGGCAGTTTTTTGAGCATGCTGGGGAACATAGCCAGTACGAAGAAGGGTGAGGCAAAGGCGGTGGAGAACCCGAGCATTCCAAGGACGGGCCAGAAGAAGTCACCCTGAGCGGACAGGACGAGCAGTGAGCCGACGAATGCGAATGTGCAGGTGAAGGAAACGAGTGTGAAGGTGAGAGCCATGAAGACGACTCCGAGCAGGCCTCCGGCGGACTCGCGACGGCTGGTCCAGTTGAGCATCCATGGCGGCACGGAGAGTTCAAAGGCACCCAGCAGCATCAGTGCAAAGGCGATGAACAGAGCTGAGAAGAACAGGTTGAGCCAGGGGTTATTGGCGAGGTTTGTGAGGCTGGATTCGCCGAAGATTTTGGCCATGGCGATGCCCAGCACGGTGAATGCTGCGATGATGGACAGGCAGTAAACGAGTGCCAGTTTCATGGAGCTGCCGGCGTGTTTTTCTTCCTGTTTGAGGAAGAAGGCGACGGTGATGGGGATCATTGGGAACACGCAGGGTGTGGCCAGTGCCACAAAGCCGGCGACGACCGCGGTGAGCAGGAATTTCAGGAGTCCACCTGAGGCCACGCCAGTCTCGACGGAGCCGGCGGTCTGGAGTGCCTGAGTGCGGGGCGTGGTTGGTGATTTGGTGAGGGAATCGGGGGTGGTATTGGCGTTGGTTGGGGGACTGCCGGTGGGCTGGCTGCCGAGTGCCACCTGAAATTTCGCGGTGGTGGGTGGTTTGCAGGTGCCGTGGCGACAGATCTGGAAGCGGATGCTGCCGGCCACGGCCGCGGTGGGGTCCGTTACCTGCAGTCGGCGGCTCCAGATGATCTCGCCGTAGTGCACTCGTTGATTGATATCCGGGAGTGGGCTTTCGGTCTGTGGATCACGGTTGGGGGCAAAATCGCTGCCGGTGAGTGCGAGGCCCTGCAGGTTGGTCAGTGTGATGGTGGTTGGTTCACCGGCCATTTCGGGATTCTGGTCGAGAGCGAAGATGTGCCATTCATCGGCGACGAGGGTTTTGATGGTGAGTGTGACTTCGCTGCCGGGTTGGGCGTCGGCGGGGTCGAGTGAGATTTCGAAAGTGACATCTCCGGCGCGCGCCGATTTGCCGAATCCGATGGGTGGAGTGAGTGTCTGCCGTGACGGGTCAGTGGGTGCGGGGGTGTCTGCGGCAGAGTCGACTGCGGCCGCAGCGGGGGGTGTGGCGGGCGGATTTTGTGTGGTGGTGCTGAGTTTGGCGGTGAAGACTTTGTCGAACAGCGGGAAGCAGCCGCTGGAGTTGCAGAACTGTCCGTTGAGTTTGCCGACGATTTCGGTGGTGTCTGAGACGGGCCCGGTGAGAGTGCGGGTCCATGTGACGCGGTCATAGAATTTTTCGGTGTTCTGCTGCAGGTTTTCGTCGAAGCCTGATTTGGGAGCGCGGTCTGCCTGCCAGGCACCGGTTTCAGTCATTCCGGCGGTGCTTGTGAGTTTGATGGAGGTTGCGGCACCGAAGGACGGGTCCATGGAGTAGGTGTGGCAGCCTTCCGGCAGTTGCATGGTGACTGCGAGGCTGGCGGAGTTGGCGGACAGTTTTGTGAGGTTGGCAGAGATGACGACTTCGGTGTCTGTCTGATCCTGGGGAGCGCCGAAGATGACGGGGAGATCGAGTCCTGCGGGATTGAGGTCCTGCGCGGGTGCGGTGGGAGCCAGAGTCAGGCTGCCGCAGAACAGCAGGAAAGTCAGCAGGGCGAGGCGTTTCATGGCTGATGTCCCGATGGGGATGAGCGGAAACAGGATGTGATGTTGAAGGATACCGGGGATTGAGGGCAAAGGCTATGTTTACCTGAGCGGGACGATGTGAGATCTCAGTTGCGGAGTGAAATTGGGGGTTTGGATTTGGTTGTGTGGGGGATTGTCTGTTCTGCACCAGCGTCGAGAATTCTTCTGAAAGCGCCAGATTTGCTCGCTTTCTTTATGGCATTTTGTGCTCAGACTGCGATACTCAGGCCAGTGAGACTGAGTCTCAGGTTCACTTTGCTGGTATTTGCGTAACGTTCGAACCGAGTTGAGAGACTTTTTTCGGGTACTGCCGTGAACAGCTTACGACTTGCAGACATCCAGCCTGGGCAGACCGTCGTGGTGACGCATGTGTGCTGCGGCTTTGGGATCGCGGCGCGTTTGATGGAGCTGGGATTTGTTCCGGGTGCCTCCGTGCAGGTGCTCAGAAGGGCTCCTTTTGGTGGTCCTGTGCAGTATCGGGTGCAGGGAGTGTCGTTGACGATGCGTCCGGAGGATGCGCGATGTGTTTACGTCGGCGGTGCTGGCGAGTGTGACGGCGAGTGTGGTTGCGGGGGTTCGCGGCCGGCAGAGCTGCAGGAGCTGGTGGTCGCCTGACGGATGGGGATTTCCGGTTGCGGTGTGGCGTGTCATAGAATTCAGGGGCTGGGCCCGGAGGTTGGCAGGCGGCCGTGACTGATTCCGGAACTGCGGTGTCAACTGTTCGTCCGTGGCGGGTGGCTCTGATCGGGAACCCGAATACGGGGAAAAGCACATTATTCAATGCGTTGTCGGGCCTGCGGGTGCGGACTGGCAACTATCCGGGTGTTACGGTTGAGCAGCGGACAGGTCGAGTGGTGTGGGGTGGTCGGGAGGTGGATCTGGTTGATCTGCCGGGGACCTACAGTCTGGCTCCGCGTTCGCCTGACGAGATGGTGGCGGTGCAGGTTTTGACGGGTGTTTCGGGCGAGCCGGCACCGGATCTGGTGATCTGTATCTGCAATGCTGCGGCGCTGGAACGCAACCTGTACCTGGCGACTCAGGTGCTGGAATCGGGCGTGCCGGTCATATTGTGTCTCAACATGTGGGATGCGGCTGCGTCTGCGGGTCTGCGGATTGATGCTGAGGCCTTGTCTGCGGGTCTGGGCGTACCGGTGGTGTGTACTTCGGCCAGTCGTCGTGAGGGTTTGGAGCGGTTGCAGGAAGTGGCGACTGAGCGTTTGCGTGTGGGTGTGGCGGGTCAGTGTGGTGTGCGGGACGTACTTTCGGTGGAGATTCGCAGGGAGGTTGTGGGTCTGTTATCGGGGTTGCGATTCACGGGCACAGTCAGTCTGAGTGCGGCGGAGTTTCTGGCATCGCGGGCTTTGCTGGACCCGGGCGGTTCGGTGGAGCAGTTGCTGATCTCGCGAGAGGGTGCGGAGCTGGGAATTCGTCTGCAGGGAGCTCGTGAGCGTCTGCGGGGTGCGGGGATTGAGATCCCATCGACTGAGGCTCGACAGCGTTATCACTTCATTGGTCGTCTGTTGCAGGCGGTGCAGCAGCGGGTTTCCAGTCAGGCTGGGCAACTGACGGATCGACTGGACGCGGTGTTGACTCACAGTGTGGCGGGACTGGCGATTTGTCTGGGGGTTCTGCTGCTGTTGTTTTCGACGATTTACTGGTTTACGGCGCCGTTGAGTGATGGGGTGGAGGGTTTGCTGGGGGTTTTGGCGGAGGTCGTTGCCGGCTCCATGTCACCTGGTCCATTTCGCAGTCTGCTGACTGACGGTGTGATTGCGGGGGTGGGTGCTGTGCTGGTGTTTTTGCCACAGATCTGTCTGTTATTTTTGTTTATTGGTCTGCTGGAGGATTGTGGTTATATGGCGCGGGCGGCGTGGATGATGGACCGTCTGATGTCGGTGATGGGATTGAGTGGTCGATCGTTTTTGCCGCTGATGTCCTCATTTGCGTGTGCGGTGCCGGGGATCATGGCGACGCGTGTGATTGAGAACCGGCGGGATCGGTTTGTCACCATTCTGATTGCTCCTTTGATGAGTTGTTCAGCGCGTCTGCCGGTGTATGTGCTGATGATTGGGACATTCATTCCTGATCAGATGCTGCTGGGGGGGCTTTTGCCATTGCGGGCGATGGTTTTGTTTCTGATGTCGATTCTGGGTCTGGTGGTGGCGGTGCCATTGGCGTTTCTGCTGCGTCGCACGGCCTTTCGTGGTGAATCGTCGGGATTTTTGCTGGAGTTGCCGGATTACCGAGTGCCGTCATTGCGGGTGGTATTGCTGCGGGTTTGGGAGAGTGGCTGGTCGTTTGTCAGTCGTGCAGGGACTTTGATTTTTGCGGCGAGTGTGCTGGTGTGGGCGGCTGGTTCATTTCCGGGTCGGGGTACGGAGCGGTACGAGCTGGCGGCTCGTTTGGAGGCGTTATCGGCGGGTGTGGTGGCAATGGATGCGGGAACGGAGGCGGATCGGGAGCTGACGGTGGAGCAGTTGGAGGGGCGTCTGCGGCAGTTGAATGCGGAGCAGTTGGAGGGGAGTCTGCTGGGGATGGCTGGTCGTGCGGTGGAGCCGATCTTTCGGCCGCTGGGCTGGGACTGGCGGATTGGTGTGGGTGTTCTGGCTTCATTTCCGGCGCGGGAAGTGGTGATAGCGACGCTGGGAACGATTTACAGTCTGGGCGGTGATGTGGACGAGGGTGACGAGGGGTTGCGAGGAGCGTTGCGGGCGGCGGTCTGGCCGGACGGGCGTCCGGTGTACACGATCCCTGTAGCGCTCTCGGTGATGGTGTTTTTTGCCCTGTGTGCGCAGTGTGTGTCCACCCTGATGGTGATTCGGCGTGAGACGAATTCGTGGCGTTGGCCGGTGGCGTGTTTTGTGTGGATGACTGGTCTGGCGTGGCTGGGTGGGTTTGCGGTGTACCAGGTGGGCAATCTGTTCTGATCGGCTGGTCTCCCGGAACTTGATCAATTCCGAAAAGTTTTTCGGGTTCGGGCTGGAAATGTGCGTGAACTTTGCCTTTTTTATGGGGGCGGGGGATCGTGGCGACGGGTTCCGTGAAAAATGCTGCGGAACAAAGTCCGGACAACCGGTGCAACTGGTCGAATCACAGTTGCGATCGTGATGGTGCCCTGAAGATACATCCCGTTGGTCTCTGTTGTTGGATTCCCTGGCAATGCCTGTCAGTTCCATGACCAGCAGTGAACTCAAGATTCGGCAGCGACTGGGGAAGTACCGTATTGAGCGGAAGCTTGGTGCGGGTGGCTTTGCGGCGGTGTATCAGGCGATGGACACGGTGCAGGGCATCCGTGTGGCGCTGAAGGTTCCGCATTCGCAGTATACGACCGAGACTGTGCTGACGAATTTTCGTCGCGAGATCCGGACGACGGCTCCGCTGGAGCACGACAACATCCTGCCGATCAAGGATGCCAGCATCATTGATGACCGTCTGGTGGTTGTGTTTCCACTGGGAGAAGAGACGCTGTCTGACCGGATGACGCGGCGGATTTGTCTGGAGACGGCGCTGGACATTTCCGAGCAGATCCTGCGGGCGATGGATTTAGCGCACTCGCATCACGTGATTCACTGCGACATCAAGCCTGAGAACGTGATTCTGTTTCGGGGCAATCGGATACGTCTGGCGGATTTCGGGATCGCGAAGGTCTCGCAGAGGACGGTTCAGGGAGGTGGCACGGGGACACTGGGTTATATGGCTCCTGAGCAGGCGATGGGCAAGCCATCGTTTCGTTCGGACGTATTTTCGATTGGTCTGATCATCTGGCGTCTGATTTCGGGTCAGTGGCCTGAGTGGCCGTTTCAGTGGCCATTTGCGGGTTATTCAAGACTGCGTGGCCGGATTCATCCGGATTTCATTGATTTCATGCATCGGGCGATTGATCTGAATCCGCGCCGTCGGTTTCGGGATGCGCAGCAGATGCTGTCGGTCTTTCTGCGCCTGAAGAATCGTACTTTGCGGCATGCGAGGTCGCGTCGTCGCCCTGCGGTGAAGGCAGCTCAGTCGATCGCGTCCTGAGCAGCGGGATCGGGAGTTCAGAGTTTTTTTGGGCCTTCGAGTCGGGTGGGTGGCCTTTTGGCCAGTTCCTTGATGGCTTTTTCGGCGACGGGATCACCGGGCACCAGTTGTTCGTAGCGGATCCATTCATCGAGGGACTGTGCGTAGAGGCCGTTTTCATCGAGGAGTTCGGCGAGTATTTTCCGCAGTTCGATATCGAAGGGTCGCAGCTGCAGTGTGTCTCGCAGGACCTGCAGTCCTTCGGCTGATCGACCGGTGGCGCAGAGCTGGCGTCCGCGGAGGATGACCACGGCATTGGTTTGTCTGAATCCGGCGGTGACCCACAGTTGTTCGGCGCGTTGCAGCAGTGCGTCGCGTACGGGGCCGGGTCGTGAATCCAGTCCGGCGGCGGCGCAGGCTTCGAAGTCATTCGGCAGAAAGAACTGGAGTGTCTGGTCGGTGCCGAACATGTCGGCTGCCAATCCCATGATTTCTGCTCGGAATTTTTCGGAGACTTTCAGGGCCTGATTCCAGAACATCATTCCGTCGTCAACGCGGTTTGCGAGGATCAGGTGGTGTCCGAGGACGGCCAGTCCTTCAGCGGCGTGTGGAGTGCTGAACAGGAAGTGGTAGAGGATGCGATCTTCGTCCGGTTGTTTGCCGAAGAACTGATCAATGGAGTACAGGCTGCCGGCGATGGCGGGTACGAACGGGCTGGTCTGCAGGACTTTGCGGTACTCATCCCGCCATGGGTACTTCTGCAGCGATCGCAGCAGCGGGTCGCGCAGCAGTCCGGGCGTTTCGCTGTAGTCATTGGAGAGGAATCTGACGGTGTAGGGGCTGGTGAGCAGTTGTCTGAGGCGTTCGTTGCGACGCTGTCGCTGCATGCCTTCGGTCTGTTCGCGTATCGGATCGACCGCGACGGATTCCTGGAGCATCCATGCGGATCCCAGCAGTTCCATCAGTCTGGCTCGAGTACGCAGGAGGTCTTCAATTTCGGGGCTGAGGCGGAGTGCTTCTGTGATGTTCTGCAGGACCCGGTCACCATTTTCGACGAGGTCATCAGCGTCGCGTTTATCGATCATGCGACGTGCATCCACGTAGGCCTGATAGCCGCGAGTGGCGGCGTACAGGCGGGGGATGGTCAGCAGTGTCCCGGTGAGTGCGAGCAGCCAGATGGGGAGTACGAGCCACCAGCGGCGTCCCAGTGGCCACGGTCGATTCCAGAGTGGTTCGGGGGGTGCTTCGGGCTGTTGATCGGCAACGTCTTCGCGGCGACGTTCGGTCATGCAGGCGAGCAGCATTGCGGCGGCCACGATACCGGGCAGTGCGAGACTGAAGTCGAGGAAGACCTGTCCGATGAGTCCGAACATCATTCCGAGCAGTGCTGATCCGGCCCAGTCGCCATAGCGGCGACGGACGAATGCTTTTTCTTCGGGTCCGGCGAATGTCAGTCGAATGCCGGCTGTCAGTGCAGCCACTCCGGCCAGTATACCCAGCAGCAGGCCGGGGATCCCGGCTTCGATCAGCAGTTCAAAGTACTGGTTATCAGCGTGTTCGAACCAGTTTCTGGAGTAGTGTCGCTGGTAGGGCAGTGTGGCGTAGCTGTACGCGCCGAGGCCACTTCCCAGCAGCGGGAAGTCTCGAACAGAGGTCAACGTATCGGCCCAGTGTACGACGCGAATGGTCCATGGAGAGACGGGGTCTTTGAGTGTCTCGAGTTCGGTCAGGATGGGGGTATCGAGTTCGAGGAGCAGCAGGAGTCCGCCGGCGAGAACGAGCAGGAGGCTGATCCCGCAGAGTGCGAGGAACCAGCGTTCGGTCTGGAGCCGACTGCCAAAGAATGCGATGGCTGTGATGCAGCCGGCGATGATCCCGGCGCGCGACAGGGTCCCGGCAATGGCCACAAGCAGCAGCACGCAGATGAGCGACAGTCCGGCCTGGACCTGTGTCATTGCACCCACCTGTCGGGCGACAGCCCCGAGTGTCTGACCGATGCGTTCGCGCCAGCTGAGTCGGCGGAGTGCAGCGCGGGCGGTTTCGGGAGTCTTCCCAAAGGAAACTCCGGTACAGAACAGGCAGCAGGCGAGGCAGATAATCATCCAGCCGGCCGCATTGTTGGGGTTCACGAAGCAGCCGAATGGCGGTGCCGGGCTGATTTTCCACTGGTTTCCGAACACAACTTCCTTTGCCCCGAGTTGCTGTCCGAGTGCCAGTAGCGCCATCAGTGATCCGCTGAACGCCACCAGTCCACAGGCTGTCACTGCGCGGCGGATCGTTCCGGTGGTTTCCGCGATGACGAGTCCGAGGAGGGTGATTGCGAGGTATTGTCCGAGCAGTTGGCGAGTTTCAGCGGGCATGCATGTGCCGGGCAGGCGTTTGCCGGCAAGGCCCTGGGTGGCCGGCAGATCGCCTGCCAGTTCAGCGAACACGGCATGCCGCATTTCGAACACCGGGTGTTGCCAGATCGGCAGCAACTGCACCACGGCGATCAGGCACAGGCCGAGGAGGCAGACCACCGGACGTGAAATCCGAAACGGCAGGCGTTGTGCGAACAGACAACCGATGAGGAACACGACTGAAGCGATTGCTGCACCGCACTGCAGGAGCAATTTGCCGTGGGGAATGACACTGCCCATGAACCACGGTGCGAGGGCGATTGATGCCGCTGCGACGACCAGTGCAAACCAGTTGCAGAATTCCTCCGCCGGGCCTTCTTCGCCGGCAGCGGTCAACCTTCGTCGCCGTCGCCGACTGCGCTGCAAGTTCCGATCGTCTTCTTCACTCTGCACTTCTGTTGCTGCCCGTATTTCTGATGCGTCCTGCTGCGGAGGGTCAAAGGAGGCCGGATTGTAGCGATTTTACCGATGATGTCGCAGGTATCCGCCACCTGATTACCGGGAATTCGGAAGCCATTCGGCTGGGGGTGGGCTGATGCGGTGACTGGGTGATCTGGGTTGAGTTCGTGCGGGAGTGTCTGCAGCGGTTGGTCGGAGTGTCTGATTCCGGCCTTTGATACGCGCGTTTTTCTCTGCGAACAGCGACTGGACTGGTGCGGGGCCTGCAGGTGACAATTGCGTTGTTCTGTGCATTCTCTGATTTCGCAGGAGTCCTGAATTATGTTCCGACACGCTGCGTCTGTCCTGCTGCTGTTTTCGTGGCTGCTGGTGTCCGAGGGCGTCAGTGCCGAAGATCGGCAGTACAACCGTGACGTGCGTCCGATCCTGCTGGACGCGTGTTTTTCCTGCCATGGTCCGGACAGTGCGTCTCGTAAGGCGGATCTGCGTCTGGATCAGTTTGAGGCAGCGGTTGCAGCGAAGGCGATTGTTCCGGGAGATCCGCAGTCCAGTGAAATCATGCGGCGGATTCAGTCGACTGACCCCGATGTGGTGATGCCGCCACCGGCCTTCAGGAAGACCCTGACTGACGCTCAGAAGCAGACTCTGGCCGACTGGATCAGTTCCGGGGCGAAGTACCAGCAGCACTGGTCTTTCCTGCCTCCGGAGCCTCGTGAACTGCCGGCGATTCCGGCGGAGTTGGCTGCGCGTTTTCCGGAGTGGACATCCAGCCCGATTGACGCTTTTGTGCTGGATCGATTGCAGGCGCATGGCCTGACCCCGGCTCCGGCGGCTGACCGTCGGACACTGGCCCGCCGTGCGGCGCTGGACCTGACGGGTCTGCCACCTGCGGCGGACTTACTGCAGAAGTTTCTGCAGGACGAGTCGCCGGGGGCGTGGGAGCGTTATGTGGACAGTCTGCTGGCGCTGCCGGAGTGGGGCGAGCATCGGGCTCGGTACTGGCTGGACTATGCCCGTTACGCGGATACTCATGGGCTGCATTTTGATAATTTTCGTGAGATGTGGTCGTACCGTGACTGGGTGATTTCCGCGTTCAATCGGAATCTGCCGTGGGATCAGTTCACGATGGAGAATCTGGCCGGGGATCTGCTGCCGGCGGCCACTCTGGACCAGCAGATTGCATCGGGTTTCAATCGCTGCAACATGACCACAAACGAAGGCGGGATCATCGACGAAGAATATGCGGTGCTGTATACGCGGGATCGCACGGAGACGATGTCGGCGGTCTGGCTGGGTCTGACGACGGGCTGTGCGACCTGTCACAGCCACAAGTTTGATCCGCTGTCGCAGCGGGAATTTTACGAGCTGGCTGCATTCTTCAACAATACGACGCAGGCGGTTCGTGACGGCAACATCCGGGATACTCCGCCGATCATCAGCGTACCTCGGCCTGAGGATCGTCAGCGAGCCGGGGAGTTGCCGGCCCTGATCAGCGGGGCTCGTCAGCAGGTTGACATGCGTCGCGAGGCGGCTCGCGCGGAGTTTGCCGGCTGGCTGTCAACTGCCACACCGGCTGCGCTGGGTGGTGAGCTGAAAGCAGATGCACGGCAACTGCAACTGGACATTGCGGGCAGTGCGGAGCGTCAGTTACGGGCGATTTTTCGGGGAGCTGAGCAGAGTCTGTCCCTGACAGAGGCGGCGACATTGGAGGGCAGTGGGTCGGATCGCAGTCTGCGTGTGCAGGGTGTGGCCGCGGAATTGTCGGAGGCCGGGGATTTTCCAGGCGGTCAGCAGTTCAGTTGTCTGGCGTGGGTGCAGGTACCGGCCAGTGATGGTTATGGTGCTGTGTGTGCTCGGATGGAACCATTCCCGCGTCATCGGGGCTGGGATTTCTGGGTGCAGCAGCGGCGTGTGGGGATGCATCTTGTCAGTGCGTGGCCGGAGAAGGGTCTGAAAGTGGTCTCGCGAGATCAGTTCAGGGCCAATGAGTGGGTGCATCTGGCAGTGACTTATGACGGTTCGCAGAAGGCCTCGGGCGTGCAGTTGTACATCAACGGCAAGCCTCAGGAAAAGAACATCGAGAACGACTCGCTGGAGGGTGCGGATATACGAGCGGCGGTGTCGTTCCGGATTGGCCAGCGTTCAGATGGCTCGCCGTTCACCGGTTCGATTCGCAGCCTGGAGCTGCATGAGCGGGTGCTGTTGCCGGCGGAGATTGCCGGGGAGGCCAGTCGGGCAAAGTATCTGGCGCTGCTGGCGAAGGCTGCGGGTGAGCGTACGGAGGCGGAGACGCAGGATCTGTATGACTACTGGCTGCGGACTGTGGATCCCGGGTATATGCGGGTGTCTGGTGACCTTGCGGCTTTTGAGCGGGAGCAGGCTGAGGTTAAGGCGCGGGGCACGATTGCGTATGTTTCGCAGGAGAAGTCTGAGCCGGCGATGGCGTTTGTGCTGGAGCGTGGCGAGTACGACAGGCGTGGTGAGCAGGTGGGCGCGGCGACACCGGCGATGCTGCCGCCTTTCCCGGCGGATGCTCCGCGGAATCGTCTGGGTCTGGCGAAGTGGCTGTTGCTGCCGCAGCACCCACTGACGGCGCGGGTGACGGTCAATCGATTCTGGCAGGAGGTTTTCGGGACGGGTCTGGTGCAGACGACGGGTGATCTGGGAGTTTCGGGTGAGTTGCCGGTGAATCAGGAGTTACTGGACTGGCTGGCGGTCGACTTCAGGACTCATGGCTGGGATGTGAAGCGTTTGCTGCGGATGATGGTGTTGTCGGCTGCGTATCGTCAGTCGGCTGAGGTGACGGCCGTGAAGCTGGAGAAGGATCCGGCGAATCGGTTGTTGTCGCGTGGTCCGCGATTCCGGATGGATGCCGAGATGGTGCGGGACTATGCGCTGGCGGCCAGTGGTCTGCTGGTGCGTCGTCAGGGCGGGCCCAGTGTGAAGCCGTATCAGCCGGAGGGTGTATGGGAGGCGATAGCGATGAACGTCAGCAATACTCGCAGTTATCAGCGGGATTCCGGCGACAGTCTGTACCGTCGCAGCATGTACACGTTTGTCAAGCGGATGGCTCCACCGGCAGCGCTGGACATTTTCAATGCACCGAATCGTGAGTTCTGTGTGGTACGTCGTGAGCGCACAAATACTCCGTTGCAGGCTCTGGTGACTTTGAATGACGAGCAGTTTGTGGAGGCGGCTCGGCGTCTGGCTGAGCGGGCTGTGGAGGAACCGGGGCAGTCTGATGAGCAGCGACTGCAGCGGATGGGTGAAGCGGTGCTGTGTCGGCCACTGCGAACTGAGGAGTTGCCGGTGCTGCTGGAGTCGCTGCAGCAGTTGCGCAGTTATTATGTGTCGCACACTGAGGATGCGAAGCTGTTGTCGCGAGTTGGTGAATATCGCTGGAGCGAGCAGTTGTCGGTGGAGCAGCTGGCTGCGTGGACGATGTTGTGCAGTGAGCTGTTGAATCTGGATGAAGTTGTGAACAAGTGATGTTTGTGCAGCGATTCAAGTGCGGGGAGATCGGTGATGAATCCTCTGGGTGAACTGCGTTTGCATCTGACGCGTCGGCATCTGCTGCAGTCGGGTTCCTGTCTGCTGGGTACAGCGGCGCTGCAGAGTCTGTTGCAGGAATCGGCGGTGGCTGGTGATGATGCGGGTGGGCTGTCAGCGGGTTTGTTTCCGGGGCAGCGGCCGACGCATTTCCCGGCGAAGGTCAGGCAGGTGATTTATCTGCATATGGTCGGGGGTCCATCGCAGATGGATCTGTTTGACTACAAGCCGCAGATGCAGGACTGGTATGACCGGGATCTGCCGGAATCGGTGCGGAACGGTCAGCGGCTGACAACGATGACAAGTGGTCAGTCTCGTTTCCCGATTGCTCCGACGATGTTCGGGTTTCGGCGATCGGGCGACTGTGGGATGTGGATCACGAATCTGCTGCCGTGGCTGCAGAAGTCGGCTGATGACATGTGTTTTGTTCGCAGCATGAATACGGAAGCGATCAATCATGAGCCTGCGATCAGTCTGATGCAGACGGGCAATCAGGTGACGGGGCGACCGTGTCTGGGTGCGTGGGCGTCTTACGGTCTGGGTTCGCTGAATCGCAATCTGCCGTCGTTTGTGGTGATGGTGGCGCGACCGACGAACACGGAGCAGGTGCAGGCCATTTCTGCTCGACTGTGGTCTTCGGGGTATTTGCCGGGCGAGCATGCGGCGACGTCTTTTCGGACTTCGGGAGATCCGATTCTGTACATCAATGATCCGGCGGGCGTACCGCGGGATATTCGCCGCACGACTCTGGATGGTGTCCGCAGGCTGAACGAGCTGAATTATGCGAAACTGGGTGACCCTGACATTCAGACCCGGATTGCTCAGTACGAGCTGGCGTTTCGGATGCAGTCGAGTGTACCGGAGCTGACGGATCTGGCATCGGAGCCGGAGTCGACATTTCGGTTGTATGGTGACGAGTCGCGCAAGCCGGGTACGCTGGCCAACACGATGCTGCTGGCGCGGCGGATGGTGGAGCGTGGCGTCAGATTTGTGCAGATTTATCACAACAACTGGGACATGCATGCCAATGCGGCGGGGCGTTTGCCCAGTCAGTGCCGCGATCTGGATCAGGGTGCGTATGGACTGATCAACGATCTGAAGCAGCGGGGGATGTTTGACGAGACGCTGATTATCTGGGGTGGCGAGTTTGGTCGTACGATTTATTCGCAGGGTGGTCTGTCGAAGCAGAACTATGGTCGTGATCATCATCCGCGATGTTTCACGATGTGGATGGCAGGCGGTGGTTTCCGGGGTGGCATGATTTATGGTGAGACGGACGACTTCAGCTACAACATAGTGCGTGATCCGGTGCATGTGCGTGACTTTCATGCCACGGTTCTGCACCAGATGGGTTATGAGCATGAGCGATTGACGTTCAGGTATCAGGGTCTGGACCAGCGTCTGACGGGTGTGCTGCCGGCGCGGGTTATCACGGATCTGATCTGAGTCGGCTGGAGTTGTTTCGGCCGGGTGGATGCGGATGGTTCGGGGGGACGGCGGCATTCATCCGAGACTGCTGACGGGCATCAATTCGGTGGCCTGCAGCAGTCGCACAAGGCTCCACGAGATTCCGGCGGACACCGGGATTGTCAGGATCCACGCCCACGCCATTTTTTCGACGATGGTCCAGTTGAGAGCATTGAGTCGTTTGGCTGCGCCGACACCCATGATGGACGCGGAGATATTGTGCGTGGTCGAGACCGGGATGCCGAGGGCGGAGGCGATTCCGATTACGACAGCTGAGCTGGTTTCGGCGGCGAAGCCGTGAACGGGCTGCAGCCGCACCATTTTGTGTCCCAGTGTCTGAATGATGCGCCAGCCACCGGCGGCTGTACCGGCGGCCATGACGACAGCACACAGCAGTTTGATCCATGTGGCGATCTGGAACTCCCGGGCGTTTTCCGGCAGGGTTGTGCGGAGGAAGCTGAGCCATTCCGGGAGATCGTTGAATTTTCCACTGGACGTTCCGGCGACGAGGGCCAGTGCGATGATCCCCATGGTTTTCTGGGCATCGTTGGTGCCGTGCATAAACCCCATGGCTCCGGCGCTGATCAGTTGCGTCCGTCCGAAGACTACGCCGACGGTGCGCGGTCGCCAGTTCTGCAGCAGGAAGTAGAGGACTCCCATGATGGTCAATCCGAGGAGGAACCCGCAGAGCGGCGATGAAAACATGGGGACAACGACCTTCCACAGCACGCCTTTGCTTTGATACCAGTGATTGCTGTCCGGCTGGGACCAGATGACGACGTCCCATGTACGGGCGGCAGCCACGGAGGCGCCGACCAGTCCGCCGATGAGTGCGTGGCTGGAGCTGGAGGGCAGACCAACATACCAGGTAACGAGGTTCCAGACGATGCCTCCGAGCAGAGCGCAGAGCAGGACTTCCTGTGATACGACGGACGTTTCGACGATTCCGGCGGCGATGGTTTTGGCGACGGCTGTCCCCCAGAGGGCTCCGATGAGATTGGTGACGGCTGCCAGCATCACGGCCTGCCGCGGCGACAGAACTCGAGTTGCCACGACGGTTGCGATGGAATTGGCAGTGTCATGGAAGCCGTTGATGTATTCAAACACCACGGCAATCAGGATCACGCAGAAGATCAGGAGCATTGGAATTCCGTGAGCGGTGGCTGTTGCGAGGGTGGGGATCGCAGGCAGGTGTCAGGCGTTTTTCAGGACGATGTGAGAAATCACATTGCCGGCATCCCGGCAGCGGTCAATGACTTTTTCCAGCAGGTCGTAGAGGTCACGGACCAGCATGGCCTGCAGCGGTTCGGAGTGTCCGTTGTAGACTTCGCCCAGCAGTCGCATAAGTATCTCGTCTGCTTCGCTTTCGACGGCCTGCAGTCGATCGGACAGCGCCTTCATGGTTTCCAGCGACGGCATGCGTCGCAGGTGTCCGACCATTTCGCAGAGCGTCTCGGTTGCCCGATCGATGAGTTCCATCTGCCGGGTGAAGTCCACGTCCTGCAGGCGCTGCGGTGCCAGATTGAAGCGTTCGGCGAACTTTTCGATGGTTTTGGGGATACGGTAGAGTGCATAGGCGAGGGCATCAATGTCCTCGCGTTCCATGCCGGTGACGAAGGTGGAGACCAGATCTTCCCGGATTCGTTCCGTGATGCGGCGATCCTTACTGCGAGTGAGCCGAAACTGGTCGAGTGGGTGCGCGTGTTTGCGGTCGCGAAGCAGGTTGATCAGCAGTTGTGCTGACGCGCGAGCTTCAGCGGCGCTTTGTTCCAGCAGTTCGCAGAAATGCGAGTCCTTGCTGAAGAATTTCTGGATGGAGAACATAGCGGAGCGTGCCTGAGGCATGAGTTGTGGAAATTCACAATTTCTTAACAATCTACTCCGCCGGGCAGTCGAAACCGTTGCACCGGGCGGGTTGTTTCACAAAAAAAGCAAAATTCCGAAGGGCTGTGAATTTGCGGCCAATTTCCGGCATTTGTGGTGGCAGCGGTTGACCGAGGCGGGGGTGGTGGGGAGAGTCTGGTGGAGTTTTCTGCTGCCTGTTT
>CAITYU010000341.1 GCA_903896675.1 uncultured Planctomycetaceae bacterium | reverse complement strand
TGTGTGCGGACTGATGTCCGGACAACCAACCCGACTGGCATAACGCCGCACCAGCGCCCAGATCATTTCCCGGTTCATCCGACGTCCGCTGCGTGACAAAAACAACCAGCCCTCGTCTTCCCCCCGCACTGCCGTCTGCGCAGGCCGTTCGGCCTCCTGATAGCCGCGGATCGCCGTCACCGTCAATGGATTCAGCGACACCATCCGCTGCTTATTGCCCTTGCCTGTGCAGCGGCAGTAGTTTTCCTCGAACGCAATGTCACCCAACCGCAGATGCACGACCTCCGAAACACGACAACCGGTGGCATACAGCACCGCCAGCATGGCTCGGTCACGCAGCGGGAAGCGATCGGCTCGAGCGACCGGGGCGGTCAGCAGGCTGTCCACCATCTCCGGGCTCAGCACTTTCGGCAGGCGTTCCCACAGCTTCGGCGAACTGACCAGGTCCACCGTGCTTTCCGCGATGATTCCCTCCAGCATCAGGTACCGGAAAAACATGCGAATGGCCACCAGATTGCGGCCCGAGCTGCTGGCAGCCAGTCCCAGTTGCTGCAGGTGCTCAAGAAACGCAGTCACCGTCGCCACCCCAATGTCATGCACACTGGTGCGACTGGTGTTCTGGTTCCATTCAAAAAAACGTCGCAGATCGCGGCCGTACGCGGCCAGCGTGTTCTGAGACATGCCGCATTCGGCATCCAGATAACTCAGAAACCCGTTCAGCCACGATGACGGGTCACGGAAGGACGAAACGACGAATGCCCGACCTTCAGGCGGTCTTTTGCGTCGCGTCATACCGAGCCCCTTTTTTCCGTTCATCGTCACCACCAACCGGCCAGATTCCCCGTCTTTCCCAGATCGACTCCCCCGGCAATCAATCTTCAACCTTCCCGGCGATTCGCGGCCAGGGTCGGCTCTTTTCGGTCCCGCAGGTCACCACCGCAGCGGCAGTCGCTGACCGGCCCACCAGTCCGACGAATGACTGATTGTTTCGAAAACGGTCCTCCTTTTTTTGATCCACGCCAGCCTGTACTGCGTTAAGTCGGTCGCTGGATCTCTGTTCCCCCCCATCATTTCAGGAACCCGATCATGCTCGAAATCTGGAATCGACTTCACGCCAGTTACAGCCTTGTCTGCGATTGCCTCAGACTACTCAGAAAAGACCCTGAACTGATCGTGTTTCCTCTGATGAGCGGACTGGCGATGATCGGTGTGACCGCCACTTTCCTGCTGCCCCTGCAGAATTCGGCGTGGTCAGGCTCTGAAGGGTTCCTTTCCACCATGGAAAACGACGTCAATCGACTGCTTAACGAACCTATCGCATGGTTCCTGATCTTTCTCTACTACTTTGCCAACTACTTTGTGATCACGTTTTTCAACAGTGCACTGGTCGCCTGCGTGGTGATTCGGGCGGAAGGAGGTGATCCGACGGTTGTCACCGGACTTCGTTTTGCCATCAGTCGACTACCGCAAATCCTTGGCTGGGCTGCGGTTGCCGGCACTGTCGGAACAGCCCTGCAATTCCTCGAATCCCGCAGCGACATAGCCACCAGATGGGTCAGTTCGCTGCTGGGTTTTGTGTGGAGCCTGGCGACATTCTTCGTGATCCCGGTCATGGTGGTCGAGAAAGTCGGCCCGTTCACTGCCGTTCGCAGATCCATGGCTGTGATGAAGGAAACGTGGGGAGAACTGCTTGTTGCCGGTGTCACGCTGGGCCCCATCAAGGCACTCTGCGTGCTGCTCTGCTTTCTGCCGCTTTTTGCCGCCAGCATGTTCGCCAGCTCAACGGCCATGTATGTGGCAGCTTTTGTCAGTTTTGCGCAACTGCTGATTGCACTGCTGGTGTTTGCCACGCTGGATGCCATCTTCCTGTCTGCCCTCTATCTCTACGCATCGGACCGCGGTATGGCAGCCGAATTCACTCGCCGCCAGCTCTCCGTCGCGTTCCTGCCAAGGACCGAGGAATAGCCGGGACAGCAGAAATTTCACCAAAAACATGGCGGAACTTCACGAAAACCGGCACTCCCTTCAGACACCATTGAACGTCGGTCATCCCCTCCTTCCCCCGTGGCGGTCCGCAGCAGGGCTCACCCAACCA
>CAITYU010000340.1 GCA_903896675.1 uncultured Planctomycetaceae bacterium | reverse complement strand
TGATCATCCGTTGCTGACCGGCGTCTCCCGTTTGCTTGCGCGGTTGCATGTGGTCCATGACCTGCCCTCAGGTGGTTCGGCGGCGCTGGCGGCCGCGGACACATTTACGATTTCTGCGGTGCTCGCCAACACTGAGGTGTCCGACGAAACCTTTGCCCTAATTACCCCCCTCAGTGGTCTTTCGGGCACCGTCACCATTTCTTCTGCGGTCCCCGAACCGGGTCCGTGGTTGACCTGCGGGGTAGTGGCACTGGCATTGCTGTGGCGGCGACGGTTCGGTTGCCGCAGCGCGACAACAAGGCAATTGGGGAGTCAGCAATGACAGCAGAGCGAAAACCGGGTGATTTAGCAGACGCAGCAGGCACTTCTGACGCGGCGATTCTGAAGACCGGGCCGATGACAGGTGACGCGACAATTGTCGGGCCGGCGGCGGAGCAGTCAGTCGCTGAGGCGTCGCTTGTGACGCCTCCCCCGGCGCCACGGCAACTTCCTGCCGACGGTGCCACTCTGGTGGGACAATCGGCCGCCGAATCGGCTGCGGATCCAGATCCTTTCAACGGCACAACGCTGTTCGGATCAACTCCGGCCGCGGCCATGGATGATGACCAGTTTCAGTTGTCGCCATCCGTTGCGAAAACAACTTCCGCCAGAGCGAAGGCGTCATTGTCTGCCGGCCTGCGGATCGGCGATTACGAAGTACTGGGTGAGCTGGGTCGAGGCGGGATGGGTGTCGTCTATAAAGCTCGCCACCAGACTCTGGATCGCATGGTCGCAATCAAGATGATCCTTTCGGGCCCGCATGCCGGCCGCGAGGCAACAGAGCGTTTCATTGCTGAGGCGCGGGCGGTGGCAAAACTGCAGCACCCGGGCATCGTTCAGATTTTTGACATAGGCGAACATTCCGGACAGGCGTGGTTTGCTCTGGAATTTGTCGAGGGCACAGATCTTCAGAAAGAACTGGCTCGCAAGCCTCGTACAGCTCAGGAGGCGGCGCAGATTCTGCGGGATCTGTGCATGGCCATGCAGGCGGCTCACGATAAGGGCATTCTGCACCGCGACCTGAAGCCGGCCAACGTGCTGATCAGTAGTGCTGGTGTTCTGAAGATCACAGACTTTGGCCTCGCGAAGGAGCTGGACGCCGAAGGGTCCACTCGCACCAGCGAGGGGACTCTGATGGGCACCCCCAGCTACATGCCTCCTGAGCAGGCGCGGGGCGAAATGTCCCGTCTGGACCAGCGTTCGGATGTCTATTCGCTGGGCGCCATTCTGTACCACATTCTGACAGGTCGTCCGCCATTTCTGACGGACAGTCCGATCAGGACTGTGATGCAGGTGATCAAAAACGAACCGGTTGCGCCCCGGCAGATGCAGCCGGGGATCCCGGAAGAGCTGGAAACCATCTGTCTGAAGTCACTGCAGAAGGATCCTGCGGCACGATACCAGACGTGCGGCGAACTCCACGCTGATCTCGAACGTTTCCTGCGGGGCGAACCCATTCTGGCTCGCCCCATCAGTCGGTTTGAACGCGCGGTCCGCTGGTGCCGTCGCAATCCAGCGATTGCCCTGCCGTCCATTGCGGCGGTGCTGCTGCTGGTGGCTGTGGCCCTGATTTCCACACTTGCGTGGTTCACGACTTCGGCCCAGGCCGCCCAGATCGCCCAGGAAAAGGACAATGTCACAAAGCAGCGTGACGAAGCGGATCGGCAGCGAATTCTGGCAAACGAAGCAAAACTGCAGGCTGAAAAGAACGAAGAACAGGCCCGCAGACAGGCGGAGCTGGCTCTGAAAAATATCCAGTACATCGTCACGGACGTGGATAATGAGCTGGCCCGGCGACCCGGCATGCTGGAGCTGCGTGAGATCATTCTGACGGCACTCGAAAAACGCTGGGAGGAACTGGATTTCAATCTCGTCGGTGGCCTGCGCGGTCAGGCCATGCCCACACTGATGGCCATCCAGTACCGGATTGTGGATGCGTGGCAGGCTCTGGAAAAGCTGCCTGAGGCTGATGCGGCCTGCGAAAAGCTCTACAAGCTGGGGCATGAGCGTATTGAAATCAAAGGCCGACTTGATTCCACTCGCTACAACCTCGCGGCAATCTGCCAGTCGTGGGCTGGCATCCGAACACGACTCAAAGCAGATCCGCAGGACACACAGAAGATTCTGGCTGAAGCGATTGAGCTGTTGCGTGATATTCGCAGAAGTCCGCTGGTTGACCCTGCTGACCCAACTCCGCCGCCACGCGCGTTTGAGGTGTGCTCACAACTGCACTCTGTACTGCTGCAGACAGCGGCCGCCGAGTTGAAAGCAGGGCGGACCGAACCGGCAGCAGCGGCCTTCAATGAAGTGCAGACAACCGCTGATGAGATTCTGGCCGCAGTTGAACAGGGAGGCGGGGGAACGGCAGGACTCGATCCCCAGAAAGTCGCCATGGTCCGCACCTTTTTCCTCACAAATCGGGACCTTGCAACCTCCGGTCAGGCCAACCTGCTCGTACGCACCGGCAAAGTGGACGATGCAGTGCCGCTCTACAAGTCCATGATTGACTCGCGTCGCACAGCGCGGGATGCCAACCGAGATGACCGCAATCTTGCCGACCAGATGATCCGACAGCTGGCAAATTTCGGACAGTATCTGCTGCGAGCGGAGCGGGGGGCGGAAGCCACAGCGCCACTGGCTGAGGCCGTACAGATTGGTGAGGAGCTGGTGGCGCAGGACCCCGAATTCGTGCCCGCCAGACGACTGCTCGCCACTGCCCAGTATTACCTCGCTACTGCCCACCAGGTGCAGCAGCAGAACAATGAAGCACTGGCGTTGTTCGAGCGTTCTCGACTGAATCGCGTGGCGATTCTGGCGGCCGGAGAATCCGTTGCCAGCGAGGTCGATCTGATGCTCAGCCAGGCACAACTGGGACTGCAGGCCGACTGTCAGGTGCTGATTCAGAAACTGTCGGCCCTTGATGTGCAGAATCCTGACCTGCGAATTGATGTCGCCCGATCTCTGTGCCTGCTGGCTGATCGCGTTACAGAACCGGCAGCAAAGCAGCAGTTGCAGCAAAGCTGCCTTGCCGAGCTGCAGCGTGCCGTCACAGAGGGGCTGCAGGACAGTTGGATCATTCAAACCCAGCCCGATTTCCGCGGCGTGCGTGATCTGCCTGAATTCGCTCAGATTCTGCAGCGGATGCAGAAACCGGAACCTCCCCGGAAATAACAGGCGGGATCGACGGCACACCGCCGCACACCTGACATGTGACACCCCGGAAAACCGGTGGCAGCGTCTCAACGCTGAAATTTGGCGTCTGCGAGCCCGCAAATCCGTGTTCCGAGTGACCCTCGAGCCCGGTCAGCCTGCCGCAGAAAACCCATCTCCTCGGACAACCATTCCCGGCTCCCCCCCCTGCAAAAAACGGATCAACGCGAAATCCTGTGCGCAGCGACGATTGCCTTGCCACGGGTGTTGTCCCCGTTTGGAAGGGCGAAGCTCATGCTGAGCCGAATCCCTGTCAGTCCGCTGGATCTTGCGGCTCGGCAGGAGCCTCGCCCTCCCGAGAGGTGGGGGGCGTCCGGCTCGGCGGGAGCCTCGCCCTCCCGAGGTTCCTCAGAAAACCGCAGAAATCGCCTGAATTCCGCAGTGAATCGCGAGGATTATGCTTGATTTTCAGGAAGTTGCTGTTCCCCGAAGGTCGGCATGTTGACGCAATCGACACCGCTGCGGACACTTCCCGCTGAACTCCAGTCCCCCTGATTCACTCTGCAGAACTCCCGCATGTCCCGCAAGATCCTTGTCACTGCTGCCCTGCCCTATGCCAATGGACACATCCACATCGGGCACCTCGTGGAATATATCCAGACTGACATCTGGGTCCGCTTCCAGAAGCTGCGCGGGCATCGCTGCGTCTTCGTCTGTGCCGATGATACTCATGGCACCGCCATCATGATTCGCGCTCGCCGCGAAGGTCGGTCCGAAGAAGCGGTGATTGCCGACATGCGCGCGGCACACATGCGGGACTTCGCAGGCTTCCAGATTCAGTTCGACAACTACGGCAGCACCAACAGTCCGGACAACCGCGCAGCCTGCCATGAAATCTGGGCCGCCATCCGCGCTGCGGGACTCGTCAAAACACGCAGCGTCGAACAGCTTTTCGACCCCGTCGCAGGCACGTTCCTTGCCGACCGCTTCGTCCGGGGCACCTGTCCGAAATGTACCGCCGCAGATCAGCCGGGTGACAACTGCAGTGTCTGCGGGGCTGCCTACACCCCGGCCGACCTCCGTGATCCTCGCAGCATTCTCTCCAACGCCGTCCCCGAGCTGCGTTCGGCCGATCACCTGTTCATTGAACTGGAACAGCTCCGCCCGTTTCTCGAAGACTGGTCCCAGAACGGTGGCCACCTGCAGTCGGAAGTCGCTCGCTACCTGAAAGGCAACTTTCTGGCAGAACCACTGCGGGACTGGGACGTATCCCGACCGGCTCCCTACTTCGGTTTCGAAATCCCCGATCACCCCGGCAATTACTGGTACGTCTGGTTCGACGCACCCATCGGCTACATCGCCTCGACTCGCGAATGGTGCCGCCAGCACGGCGAACAGGCACTGGACTGGTGGGGGCGGGATTCCGCAGCCGAGATTCATCATTTCATCGGCAAGGACATCACCTATTTCCACACGCTGTTCTGGCCCGGCATGCTGCAAACCGCCGGCCTGAACCTGCCGAAAAAAGTGCATGTGCACGGCTTTCTGACAGTCGATGGCGAGAAGATGTCCAAGTCGAAGGGCACCTTCCTGATGGCTTCCACCTGGCTGCGGCACCTGCCCCCCACAGCCCTCCGCTACTACTACGCCACCAAGCTCGGACCCAGCCTCGACGATATCGACCTGAACGTCGAGGAGTTCATCGCGCGAGTCAACACGGACCTCGTGAATAAGGTCGTCAATCTGGCATCCCGCTCTGCCGGCTTTCTGGCCGGGCAAACGCTGTCAGATGTGTATCCCGACGATGGCGGCCTGTTTGCCGAAGCCGCCGCCCGCGGTGACACCATCGCCGGCTTTTACGAAGACTGCAACTACAACGCGGCCACTCGCGAAATCATGGCACTGGCTGACAAAGCCAACAAATACGTCGACGAACAGCAGCCGTGGGTCATCCGCAAAGATCCGACTCGCGCCGCCGAACTTCGCGACGTCTGCAGTGTCACATTGAATCTGTTCCGCCAGATCGTCGTCTATCTGTCACCGGTCCTGCCGGGGCTTGCACAGCAGACCGTCGAACTGCTGAATCAGCCGATTACGTCATGGGACGAAACCTCCAGACCCCTCACCGGGACACGGGTCAGTCCGTTCCAGCACCTCATGAAACGCCTTGAAATGAAACAGGTCATGGATATGGTTGAAGAAAGTCGTCAGGAAAATGCCGCTGAACAGTCCGCCGCCCCCGCGTCGCCCGCTGCAGAAAACGCAGCCCCGGCCGGCCCGGCCTTTCATCCGGCCGATCGCTGGCAGGACCCCGGCACTGCACTCCAGAACGAACCGCTGGCTGCCGAATGCACAATCGACGACTTCACAAAGGTGGACCTGCGGGTAGCGCGAGTCCTTGAGGCGAATCACGTCGAAGGGGCCAACAAACTGCTGCAACTGACACTGTCACTGGGCGGCGGTGAAGTTCGCAATGTCTTTGCTGGCATCAAAGCGGCCTACAAACCCGAAGATCTGGTTGGACGACTGGTGATCTGCGTCGCCAACCTGAAACCGCGGCAGATGAAGTTCGGGCTCAGCCAGGGCATGATCTGCGCCAGCGGTGCCGGTGGTACGGAAGTGTTTTTGCTGTCACCCGACACCGGAGCAGTCCCTGGACACCGCGTGCACTGAGGCTTGCCCAGTCACGATTTCAGCAGCGGCGATAAAATCCGAACCCAGCAGGGTCAGCGACGCAGTGTCACGACTCTGACGGCTGACCGCTCAATCCTTCCCTCGCCCCCGGAACGGGGCAGAGGGGTTGGGGGTGAGGGGGCACAGCACCCTGAAACAGCGCCGCAGATCGTACTCGCGCGTGACTCTGCAATACGGAACTCCGGCTAAAGCCCAAGCTGCATAGTATCCCTCGCGGCTCCACTCGGCTATTCCAGCAGCCCCTGCACCACCTCACCATGCACGTCCGTCAGACGATAATCGCGCCCCGCATGCCGATACGTCAGTTGCTCATGGTCAAAACCCATCAGCCGCAGGATCGTGGCATGAAAATCATGCACATGCACCCGATTCACGCTGGCACGCAATCCGTGCTCGTCAGTCTCGCCCCACGTGATCCCCGCCTTCACACCTCCGCCAGCCAGCCACGAACTGAAGGCCCACGGATGATGCTCACGCCCCGGGGCATCCGCGGTATTGTTGAACGGCGTACGACCAAACTCCGTTGTCCAGACCACCAGAGTCTCTTCCAGCATCCCACGCTGCTTCAGATCCTTCAGCAGTGCTGCAATCGGACGGTCCACATTGCGCGCCAGCGGTACGTGCGACAGCATGTCACCATGAGCATCCCAGTTGCCCGATGAACCCGTATCAATCAGCTCCACAAATCGCACACCACGTTCCACCAGTCGCCGCGCGGCCAGACACTGCCAGCCAAACCCACTGGTCTGCCCCGGCTGCAAACCATACGACGCCAGCGTTCCCGCGGTCTCACCGGAAAAATCGAAGGCATCCGGCACCGCCAACTGCATTCCGGCCGCAGTCTCAAATGATCGCAGCCGCGACGCCAGCGCCGCATCCGCCGGACGCTGCTCCAGATGCCGCTCATTCAGTCGCCGCAGCGCCGCCAGCTCCAGCTGCTGACGATCCCTGGCTACCCGCGGACGGACATTCGCAATCGGCTCAGCACCCGGAACCACCAGCGTCCCCTGATGACTGGCCGGCAGAAAATCGCTGGCATACACCTGCGTTCCGGCGTAGGTCTGCTGCGGAGCAATCACCACGAATCCCGGCAGATTGCGATTCTCTGTCCCCAGTCCGTAACTCATCCAGCTGCCAATGCTGGGACGCGAAAATGCAAACGAACCCGTATGCATGCCCAGTGTCGCGTTGTAATGATTCGAATGCGACGTGTGCATCGATCGAATCAGTGCGATGTCATCAACACAACCAGCCACCTCCGGAAACAGCTCGCTCACTTCCGTCCCACACTGCCCGTGAGGCCGAAAACGCCACTGCGGACGCTTCAGGAAAATCCGCTCATATCCCGGTCGATCCCTGATTTCAGGGTGATCCGCCCGGATTTCCCTGCCGTGATCCCGCGTCAGTGCAGGCTTCGGATCAAAGGTGTCCACATGCGACACACCTCCGGTCATAAACAGAAAAATCACCTGCTTCGCTGCCACCGGAAAAGGTGCCTCACGCGCCAGCAGTGGGTCGCCGGAATCCGCCAGTAACTGCTTCACGACTCCGGAAAACAGCAGTGACCCGGCAGCCGCCGACCGCAGAACACCGCGACGATGCACGTGACCAGTGTCTTTCATGATTCCACCCTCTGCATCGCCTCAGTCCACATACGAAAATTCGCTGGCTGACATCAGCACCCGCACCCACGCAGCTCGACGCTCGGCCACCGTCCCCGGATAGCTCGCCAGAAAGTCCAGCGCCAACGCTCGCTCATTCACATCCGGTCGCCGCTGCAGCAGCAGCTCGTACAACTGCTGCACCGCCTCGCTGTCTTCCCCGGACAGCTCAGACCGCTCCGCTATCCGCTGTGCCTGCTGATGAAAGAAGGCGTCGTTGAGAAAGTACAGGGCCTGAGTCGGTACGGTGGTGGATTGCCGCTGCGCGGTGCTGGAATTCGGATCCGCACCGTCGAACAGTGCCAGATACGGATGACGCCGCTGCCGCTGCACCATCAGAAATGCACTGCGATGCGGACTGTCATAAACCGCATTGAACGGTGCATGCTGCGAAAATGTCCACGTGGACTCTGGCGGAAATGGATGCCCCTCAGGAACAGCAGTATTCAGTCCGCCGGATGCACGCAGCACCGCATCACGCAGCTCTTCCGCTGTCAGTCGCCGACGACTGAAACGTGCCTGATGCTGATTCTCAGGATCCCCGAGGTCCGCAGTACGGGAATCCAGTTGCCACGCATTTGTGCTGAGTATCAGCCGATGCAGATCCTTCAGTCGGTAGCCACCTGCCACAAAGTCCGCAGCCAGCATGTCCAGCAGTTGCACATCCAGCGGCGCAGCACCTCGTGAACCAAAATCATTTGCCGATGCCACCAGACCGCGACCGAAATGCCACTGCCACACACGATTGACAATCACTCGAGCAAACAGGGGCTGCCGCACCACGGCCTCAGCCAGTTGCAGCCGACCACTGCCCCCCGCAGGGTCCGCCAGAGCCTCGCCACCAAATGTCGTCAGCCAGCGCCGCGCAACTTCCGCCCCAGGTTGCTCCGGATCACCCCGCAAATGCACCCGCGCATTTTTGGCCGCCGACTCAAAGACCGCGTAAGCCACAGGGAACACCGGCGGGGCCGGACGGGACTCGGCCGGAGCCACAGCGGCCTGTCCCAGAGCCACCATCGCCGGACCGATTTCCGGATCCGCAAAATGCTCAAGTCGAAAACTGACACCGTCCAGCGCAGCCGGATGAGCATCCTCAACCACGCCCTGCACCTGATACTGCCCATCCTCCGGACACACCCACGCAATCGCCACCGGACGATCCGGCCCCGGATGCACAAATACGGTCCGCGGGTTCAGACGAGTCCAGACGTCGACCTGCTGGTTCGACTGATTTACAAAGACAGCAGGGTTGTCCCCCCGCGCCCACGCACTCAATTCCTGCCGCCCCTCAATGGCCGGTTTGACATCCGTCAAAAACTGCGGACCATCGGTGATCTCCAGAAAACACCACGCTGCATCCCGCTGCTGCCGCAGCGGCCCACCCGGTATGAAGTTCTCGATCACGTCCTGCAATGACCACGTCGCCGGATTTTCACCGGACCTCCGCTGGATTTCGAACTGCACGCGAGTCGTATCGGCACCGTAATTGCCGTTCGGCAGAATTGCCAGTTGCAGAACTTCGCCGCGCTTCAGCGACAGCGACTCAAGCCCACCCGGTACACCCTGCGGTACACCCGACTGCAGAGTCACCGTCTGCCCTTCACCAACGGCCGCGCTGGACAGAATCCGATGACTGCGATCGGACAACTGTCTGATGGACAGTCGACCGGCATCCCGCTGCTGCTGCCGCTGCTCAAATACGGCCAGACGCTGCTGATAATCCTGCTGCGCCTGAGCCACGGCGGCGGCATCGGCCAGCGGCACCAGATCCTTCGGCTGACCCTTCGGCTCACACCCCGGAAACGAAAACTTCGTACTGTCAAACACACCGTACAATGCGTAGTAGTCTTCCGCAGTGATCGGGTCATACTTGTGATCGTGACAGCGCGCACAGCCCAGCGTCAGACCCAGAAAGTTCTTGCCCAGATTGTCAATGACATCCTCGTACATCAGATGGATGTCCTTGTCGATGTCATGACCAAATCGACGAGCGATCGCCAGATAGCCGGTGGCCACAATGCCGTCAGCTTTCGTCTGACCCTGAGCTTCCGGAAGCAGGTCACCCGCCAGTTGCAGTCGAGCGAACTGATCGAATGGCAGATCCGCATTCAGGGACTGCATCACCCAGTTACGGTATCGCCACGCGTGCGGCAACGGCCGGTCGGTATTTTCACCAGCGGTATCGGCATAACGCACCACGTCCAGCCAGTGCCGTCCCCAGTGCACGCCGTACTGCGGGGACTGCAGCAACCGCTCAACCTCAGCCTGCCACGCAGTCGTTGATGCATCAGCGACAAAAGCGTCAACATCCTGCATGGCAGGAGCCAGACCGGTGAGGTCGAAGTGCAGTCGTCGCAGCAGCGTCCGAGCCTCTGCGGGGGGGGCCACACTGAGCCCCTGCTGCTGCCAGTGACGCTGCAGAGCACGGTCGATATCGGCCGGCTGCAGACGCTGAGCCAGCGTGGGCAGCGGCTGAAAAGCCCACCACGTACGAGCCTGCTGGAGAGACATCCCGCCCAGTTGAGCTGACGGCACGCGCGGATCCACTGCCCCCGTGCGAACCCACTCTTCCAGCAGTTGGATTTCCTCATCGGGCAGTTTTCCACCCTTGCTTTCCGGAGGCATCTGTGGGCCGTCGGCAACGTAGCGAACGGCCTGAATCAACAGACTGGCGTCCGGCTGGCCACGCACGATGGCCGCGCCGCTGTCGCCCCCTGTTGACCAGCCCTCACGATGATCCAGCAGCAAGCCTCCGCCGGCTTTTCCCGCTGCACGCGAATGACAGCCTTCGCAGCGCTGCACCAGAATCGGACGAATCCGCTTTTCGAAGAATTCGTCGGCGGCAGCCGTCTGCTGACCGTGGCAGTGCGGCACCACGGCCAGTATCCAGAGACCCGCCGCAGTCAGTATGCCTGTTCCTGACAGTGAACCGATCATCAGCAGATTCCTGAAACAGCCACGAACACGCAGCACGCGGGCGTGCGGGAAA
Organism: uncultured Planctomycetaceae bacterium; assembly: GCA_903896675.1. Lineage (GTDB taxonomy): Bacteria > Planctomycetota > Planctomycetia > Planctomycetales > Planctomycetaceae > SXXK01. Next base: position 13,226 of record CAITYU010000340.1, on the reverse strand, counting down.
GGATTATGTTACCGCGCGAGGGTGGGGTCTGTCAGCACAGCGTTTCGGGAAATCCGACAGCAACAGCGAACTGCATCGCTGGCCATCACTCGCTGTCGCCGAAACATCCGTTCAGCGGATTCAATTGATCGAGCGATTGTAGTTTCGAGCTTCCGGACCGGCGGGCTGAGCTTCGGGACCAGCGGGCAGTCCCTGAAACACCCGCTGCTCCGCCGCTCGACGCGGACCGGAACGGGGACGATCAAAACCGCGCGGAACAGACTCTGACGCAGGCCCCAGCTCAGGCTCGGAAAATGGGTAATGCTGTTCCCACGCACGGGTTTCCTGAGTGGGTTGCGCCGCGAGGCATTGCGGCAGACGAGCGTATTGGGGATTCAGACATCCGCCGCAGGCACAACACGCTGCAACCGCGATCGCCACGTGCCAAAGCACGCTGCAACGCTGGTGAATTGCGGGTTTTCTGATACGGCTGGTACTCACAAAACAGTCTCCTGCTCGCAGCCTACCAGCAATTTCTGCCGATCGGCAAGACCAGTTTCACCTGACACAGATTGCAACGGCAGGCATTTTCTGAACCGGCAACGCCGAAAATCCGTCGGATTTCTGCCCTGCGACCGCCCGGAAATCTGCTACACTGTCTCCCCGCGCCTCGGACCTTTCGAGGCCTCCGTTACCTCAGCTGAGCTGGAACCTGATTCATGGAAGCCGGAATTGTCGGCCTGCCGAATGTCGGCAAAAGCACCCTGTTCAACGCTCTGACCTGCTCCACAGCCGCTCAAAGCGCCAACTACCCCTTCTGCACGATTGAGCCGAATGAGGGGATCGTCAGCGTTCCGGACCAGCGGCTGCAGCGGATCACGAAATACATCCCGCCACAGAAGGTCATTCCGGCAGCCCTGAAACTGGTGGACATCGCCGGAATCGTCAAAGGCGCCAGCGAAGGCGAAGGGCTCGGCAATAAATTCCTCAGCCACATTCGCGAAGTGGACGCCATCATGCAGGTGGTTCGCTGCTTCGTGGACGACGATATCACCCATGTCGGTGGTGGAGTGAATCCGCTTTCGGACATCGAGACAATTGAAACCGAGCTGTTGCTGGCCGACATGCAGACCCTCGAAAACTCGCTGCCCAAAGCACAGCGGTCTGCCAAAAGCGGTGACAAGGAAGCCAAACTTCGCGCCACAGTGATGGAGAAGTGCCAGGCATGGGTCAACGAAGGCAAACCGCTGCGAACCTGCAGCTTCACCGATGAAGAAAAATCGGTCGTGCGCGCCATCGGCCTGATGACCGCCAAACCGGTGCTGTTCGTGGCCAACGTTGCCGAAGACGACCTTGATGGTCAGGGCACCCTCGTCCAGCAGGTCCGCCAGTACGCCACCACAAACGGAGCCAATGTGGTACCGATCTGTGCCAAGCTGGAAGCCGAACTGGCCGAACTGGACGAAGCAGACCGCAACGAGATGCTGCAGTCGGTGGGTCTGACGGAACCAGGGCTCGGCCCGCTGGCTCGCGCAGCCTACAGAACTCTGGGACTGCAGAGCTATTTTACGGCGGGTGAAAAAGAAGTGCGTGCGTGGACAATTCCGGTCGGCGCAACCGCCCCGCAGGCTGCCGGAGTCATTCACAGCGACTTCGAAAAAGGTTTCATTCGCTGCGAAGTCTACACACTGGAAGATCTGGAAACGTTCAAGTCGGAAAAGGAAATCCGAGCGGCGGGCAAACTGCGAGTTGAAGGCAAGGCGTACGTGATGCAGGATGGCGATATCTGCCACTTCCTGTTTAATACGTGAGGCGGTGCGTCCACGGGATGCAAGCCGCGGCCATGTCTCACACCCCGGCACTCCCCTGCCCGGTTCTCCCGAGGACCTGAGCGGTTTTCCGGGAACTTGCAGCCAAAGCCATCACCCGTCACCAGTGTCAATCACCTCTGCGTACATTCATCCAGGACGCAGCCAGAACCAGTCCCAGCAACACAGCCAGTGTCCCCAGGCTCAACAGCAGCCCGAGGCGAAAACCGGCGGATGTGTAGGTCCAGCTGACCCGATGTTTCCCGGCCGGCACCGCGACGCTGCGATGATAGTCATCCGCCGCGTCAGACTTCGCCGCTCCGGCAGCTACCGCTGCACCATCCGGATTCAGCACCTGCACCGACCAGCCCGGGAAATTCAGATCCGCCAGCCGCAGCACACTGTCGGCTGTCGTGGTGACTTCGCATTCGACCCGTGCTGGTAACCGCTGCAGCCATCGCACCTGCTGCAGCGCACTGGCAGGCTCACACTGCAGTCGCCCGGCACTACCGGTTATTCGATACAGAAAACAGGGCTCCACACCACGCCCCCACACGCGATTCAGGAAGGCGTCAGGTGCGGCCCCCAGCAGCAGCAGATCGGCAGCGGGGCGAGCAATCGGTTCGGTCGTCAGCAGATGCGTCACTCCCAGTCGATTCAGTTGCATCGACAGTTGCGTTCCGGGGTATTCCGCAGGACCACTCGCTCCGCCCCCCTCAAACTGGAACTCCTCACGAAAATAGGCAGCCGGCCCAAGGCCCAGATACTGCGGAACACTGCTCACGCCGAATAGATTCGCAATGTTCGGCCCCGGTGCAAACACTCGCACAGGACTCAGGCTGTCTTCCGCCCGCAGTTCCCGCGCCAGCCAACTGTCCGGCAGAGATTTCAGCGGCGGATTGGCCACGACGACGGCGTCACTGACCGCCCGTGATGACCACTGCAGATCCACCATGGTCAGACCAGCCACTGCTGCCGACATCGCAACTCGAAACACAGCGCCACGCCGCCGCAACACCACATCCAGCACCAATCCGGCCAACAGCGACAACCCCAACTGCACAACAATCGAATATCGCCCCGGCCCCATAAAGAACCCAAACCCGGGCAATCGTCCCAGTAACGGGACCAGCCACCCGGTGGCATACACCAAAGCCCCCGCGGACAGCAGCAGCCAGACCCGCCAGCCCGACCCAGGCAGTTGCCGACGAATCCGGCGATTCAAGGTCAGCAGACATAGTCCCAATGGCAGCAGTCCGAGATACAGATGGGCCTCCACGGCGTTGGTGTCGGCACTGCAGGCCCCCGGCGTCCGCAGCATCGACCTCGACTGCACCAGCTCCGGCGAATGCCAGTACCACCATGACGCCACCAACTGAGTCAGATACAGCGGTGGCATGTGCCCATACGCGGGATTGAAGGCCACCGACCGACCATCCTGCGTCCGCAGCCCGTCGCGCTGACTGGCACGCCGCAGTTCCAGGGTCGGCAGCAGTTGCACGGAAGCCAGCAGCAACCCGACCAGCAGTGCCCCACTGCACCACGCCAGCCCCGCACGCCCCGCCCGCAAACGCTCAGCCGCCGACAGCGAGGACACCACCAGCACATGGCAGACAGGCACCGCCAGACAGCACAACTGCGTGATGAACGCGAGGGCAAAATGGCCGGCCAGCAGATGCAGCGCAAATGCCGCAGCCAGCAGACTCAGACGACGCAGACCGGGCTGTTCCAGCAGTCGAGCGGTTTGCCAGAGACACACCGGAAACCAGACACCCCCGATAATACTCCACTCGAGGGATGACCGAGCGGGAAACCAGCCGTAGACAAACACCAGAGCCACCAGCAGCGAGGACCACTGCCGCAGCCCCTGGCTGCGAGCATACCGCCATGTCGCCACGTACGCGCACCAGTAGTGCAGCAGAAAGCCCACGTGATAGGCCGTATGCACCGGCAGCCACCGATACAGCACCTGCGTCGGCGGATAAAAAATTCCGCCCTGACTTTCCGCCAGCAGGGGATAGCCGAGCGCAGTGCGATCGTGCCACAACGGAATTCGCCCAGCCGCAATTTCCTCAGCCAGCAGCTGCTTCTGCGGAAAAAAGTAAGGGTATGTGTCCCCACCCACCAGCCCACCACCCGTGAGCAACCGTGGCCACTGCCAGCACAGCAGCAGCAGTCCGACGCAGCCGGCCAGCAACCACTGAGAAATCCGCGGAATTCGCTGACTGACGACTTCCTCGGACCGCATGGTCGACCGCTCCATCCAGCAAAGGCTCAGGTCACGTCGGCGTCAAAGACTCGCACCTGAGCCCACTTGTCGCGGTTCTCTTCGATGAACCGCACGTGATCTGCTGCCGTCTGATAGGTGTCATGAGACGCACGGGAATCAAACACCACGTTCAGGCACACGTGGAAGGCCCGGTCGTTGACCGGTCGAGCATACTCGGGGGCCAGCTCGCCAGCGAAGAACGCCACCACACCAGGATGATCCTTCAGATACCGATGGCAGGCAGCAACCATCGCCGATATGTTTTCCGGCGAGCCGTCCTTCAGAGTAAAGAACACAACGTGGGACAGTTTCTTGTCAGACATGCAGCACTCGCTGTAGTGGCCTCAGGAGCCGGTTTTGGTTTCTTCTTCACGACGATTGGCGGCGAACAGATCATTCTGCACGGGAATCAGACAATCCAGTATCGCCCGCAACACTTCCGCCGGTGAACCGTTCGCATCCACCTCGTGGATGATCGAACTGTCATAGTTCTGCAGAACAGGCTCAGTCACTTCGCGATACACACGAAAACGATGCCGCATCACCTCTTCATTGGCATCGTCAATCCGGTTTTCACGAATGGCGCGACGACGAATTCGGTGAATCATGCCCTCTTCATCAGAGCACTTCAGGTAGATCACCTTGCGAATGTCAAGGTATTCCTTCACCAGTTCCACCTGATGCACGTTCCGCGGCATACCATCAAGAATCAGCAGGTCTTCGCGAGGCTTGAACCAACTGAGAGCCACATAGGCTTCAACAGCCTTCCGCCAGATCCTGATGGTCAGATCGTCGGGCACCAGCTGTCCACGCGAGATGTGTTTGTAGACTTCCCGACCGTTGTCCGACCCGATATCGATCGATCGAAACACGTCACCCACCGACAGATGGAAGAAACCGGGAATGGTGGCCAGAATCTTGCCCTGAGTCCCCTTGCCAACGCCCGGCGGACCAAAAAGCGGCACACATAAAAAACGCTGTTTCATTCTGCAGGTTCCGTCTTGCGCCGCAGGTGACACCGGAAAAGGACATGAGCTTCGGCTCAGGAAGCTTTTCGGATTATGTCACACCGGACGACGCGCAGCCAGCAGCGAATTCCGCGTTCCTGAACCCACCGCGGTGTTCTCAGACTCGCAAAACGGCAAAAATTGCCGGTTTTGGCAGTTTGTCAGCCACTTCCCCGGATTACCGAACAAGGCTATGCTGTGTGTCTGGTCCGCAGTCGACGTCAGCAGCAGTGATTTTCGGGAGTTCACACATGGACCGGATGCAGATTCAACACCGGTGCGTTCGGCTGCTGCAGCCACTGCTGCTCACCCCGGCCATGTGGCTGCTGCCCCTGCTGTCGCTGCTGGCAGATGAACCGCCGGTGCGGTCAGTCCGCGACACCGTCGTGGACCATCTGCTGCTGCAGGATGGCACCCGGCTCAAGGGTATTGCCGTCTCCAGAAAACCACCGCAACTGCTGGTACGTACCAGTTGGCTCAAACAGCATGCTCCAGGGTTCCTCGAACAGTCCGTACGCCCGGTCGCCCGCACATCCCTGCAATCCAGCACACTGAAGCTGAAGGAACTGCTGACCGAGGCTGCATCGCAGCTGCCACTCGCAGAGCAACCGGACCGGCCGCAAAACCCTGCCCGCACCACACTGCTGCAGGAAGTTCTGGAACGGCTGGAACCGGACGAAGAATTGCTGCCCACGCACGTTGTCGTCGAATCCCGTCGCTCCAGCTTTCGTACCGCTGACCTGCGAAACGATGCTCAGCGAATGCTGGGACTGCGTGCCATGGCCGCCGACCTCAGCGACTTCGAAAACCTGCACTGGAAAACTGTGGCAGCCCGACTGCAACAGGCCCCGGCAGCCATGCCACGGCTGCCGGAACCTGCCGCCGATATGACCGACACTCAGTTGCAACAGGTCGCATGGTGCATCCTGGCCGCCATCGACGTCCGCACGAACGAAGCCCTGAAACTGGTGCGATCGGGGACCGCGATCATCGACGAGAACAGTCGCCCGGATCCCGCTCAACTGCTGCAGGCAGCCGCCACTCAGAGTCTTAACGGACTTTTGCAGGACCTGCTGAATGAAGCTGCCGGACAACCTGCATCACTCAACACCAGCAGCGACGCTGGTCACGGTCTGACGGAAAGTCTGCCAAAAGCTGCCGCAGACATGGCCCACGCCCAACAGAGACGCACGGTCGTGCTGTCCGAATTCACAACGGATCTGAATGCCGGTCACGCCGCCGTTCGACGATCGTTGTGGTACCAGACCGCCGATCGGAACTGGCACCTCACCGCAGCGGCCACCGGAACAGCCACCGCCGGCGAAAACACAGCGGCTGACATCGCTGCACTGCAGAACGATCCACAAGTCCAGCAGATTGCCGCTTTGGTGGCCATTCCCGGACTGCAGCAGCAACTGCAGACCGCCTTGGGGATGGGAGCCGTCGTGCAGCGAGCACTGCAGAACGCCACCACTCAATTTGAAGACCTGCTGCAACAGGCACTGACCGCTCGACTGCTGACCGGCAATCAGCGTCCACTGCTGATCAAAGAGGGCATCGCTCCGTAGCGGTGAACAACACCGCACCGAGGCACCTTGTCATGACCCACGAAACGCGGCGGGCCCGTGGGCCGCGTGTTTCGATCATGTCCGCCCCGCGTCGGCCACGACTCAACGCTGTGTCGTCGTTGATCCGGCATAGGCGACGTCATTGATGGGCGGAACCCCCAACTCGCGTGCGGGGATGGGGGCCCGAGAACATCGCCCGAAGTCGGTTGCGCCAGCCCGGCAGTCCGTCGTCAAGACTGCCGATCCAGCGACAATGGCCCCCTGACCGGACAACCTCCCCCCAGCAGACTTTTGTCAACAGCATCAGCAATCCCGGATGGTCGTCTCCACCATGTTCAATTGCCTGAACCCGAGGTCTCTCAATTTGCTAACACCACGCAACACGGCAACCTGACTTCCTCAATTCCTCCAGTGCCGATCATGGCAGGTATCGAAAAAAATGAGTAGGGGAAACCCCACTTGAGTTTTTCAGTTACAACGATTGTGCAGATTAGTGAAACCCTCCGGCCTGCAGATCGCGCGAGCAAAGCCACCCGATGGTTCTTACCGGTCATTTCCATACCGAATCTGTGGCGCGCCAATTGCTTTTCCCGGGAATGATTCCGACACGCCATGCAGTCTGCCGTGCGTCGGAACTTTCCTCATTGAAACCGCAACGACGAACCCAGAGCCGGGGGGCCCACAAACCATGTCCAGCCAATCCAGATTTCACGAAGGCAGCCATCCAGAGAAGCAACGCAACTCCAACTCCAACTCCGCCAGATCCGCGCGTTCCATGCTGACCCGAGTGTTGCACTGGCTGTTGTGGTTCTGATCCCCAAACAAGCCTGTTCAGCAATCAAAACATGCTGTCTGCACGTTGTACAGATTCCTTAACATCCTCCGCCCTGACCTTACTGACAACTTCCTGCTGTAACGGTTGTGCAGGTCTCGTCAGTTGCATCAGTCCCGCGGATCCTGAGGGTTTTCTGGTACGGGGTTTGCAGCCTGTTCTCGCTGTGGTCGCGTTTTTTTCAGGTGCAGCAACCGATTCTCAGGTTGAATACTCATGTCCGCACGCTCACGAATCCAAAGCGGATCTTCTTCGCGCAAATCGCTGCGAACGGTGCTCGGGCAGATGATTCACTGGTTGCTGTGGTTCTGACTCGCTGTTCGCTTGTCATCCCGACACACTTCCCTGCCTCGTCTGGCCCGGAAAAACTGCCACCAAATCACCGTGTCAGACTGTGACACGGGGTGGTAAATGCAGACAGCCCGGGGCCTTCCGAGCGGGCTGGAACTGGCTCTTTGTGGCCAACCACAGCACACTCAGAAAACTCCGGGCGTCGTTCCTGTCCTGCATACTCAATTCCCTCAAAGATATCCTGATTCAGTCAGCCGCGAACAATCCCTGTTCGCTGACCGCCGACGAAATCCATCAGCCACTCCCTCAGTGCACCGCAGTACGTCCTCCGACCGGGTCTGCGATACTCTCAAGTGCGGCCGAGCGAGGTTTAGCAGGATCCGCAGGCCGCACGCGGGCCGCAGCACGCGCCAACGACAGCAGCTCGGTACTGCTCGCCAGTCGCTCCGCTTCCAGCAGCATGCGGTCTCCGTTCGCTACGCCGTCCCGATCCAGCACCTCCACATCCGGACTGACTCCTGCACCCGCCATCCGCCGACCGTTCGGAGAGTAAAACAGTGCGGTCGTGATTCGCAGGTCGCCGGAGATCGAATTCAGCGGGAAATGCGTCTGCACAGAACCCTTACCATACGACTTCACGCCCACCACCACACCACGTCGATTCTCCTGAATAGCGGCCGCAAAGATCTCGCTGGCTGACGCACTGTCGCCGTCAATCAGCACCACCAGTGGCATCGACCACGTCCGAGCAAAGGTGGCCTTCTCAACCATATTGTCAGACGACAGACGGCCGCGAGTCGAAACGATGGTCCCCACCGGCAGAAACCGATCTGCGATCTCCACGCAGGTTGTCAAAAGTCCGCCAGGATTCCCTCGCAGGTCCAGCACCAGCGACTTCATACCTCGCGAATACAGCGATTCCAGCGCGGCATCCAGCTCAGCCGTCGATCCGGCTGAAAACCGGCTGAGACTGAGATAGGCCGTCCCCGCTGAATTCAGCATCCGCACATCATTCACCGTCCAGATCCGCACCTTCCGACGCACAATTGTGAAACTTCGCTCACTGCCGTCTTCACGAGTCACAGCCAGCACGATCCGGCTGCCTGCGGTCCCCTTCATCAGGTCCGAACTTTCGGTCATCTTCAGCCCGGCGATCTTCCGGCCGTCAATCGCGGTCACCACGTCCCCGGACCGCAGTCCTGCTTCGGCTGCCGGACTGCCCTTCAGTGGCTTCACCACCAACAGCCCATCCGCATGCTCACGAACCTCGACACCAATTCCCACAATCTCCTCATCCAAAGCCGCAGTCTGCCAGCCTTCAGCTTCTGCCCCGCGCCGCACGTCAGGGTCCGCCGGGTCGAGGCCGGAAAACTTATCCAGAGTATCAAGGCTGGCCAGAGCAAACTCCCACGCCACCACGCTGGCCGTCAACCCCGAAACTCGCTCAGATTCCTTCATCACAGCATTCATCACGGCCGCCGCATCACTGCGATTGCGAACCGTCATACGACCAGCCAGCCGGCCAAGCGATTCCCGAAAGGCGTCGGTGCGAAAACTGTCACTGGAAATCCGCAGCCCACGGATGAAAGCCTCATTGTCCAGAGCCAGCCCCAGATTGCGCAGCGCCCGCCGCACCCGCACGTCATAACTCGTCGGCTCCAGGGAACGCTCGTCAATTCGGTTGGAAACCTCCGTGAACAGCTCAGTCGCCTGACGTCCGGACAATGCCCGCACTGCTCGCACAGTCGCCGGATTACTGTATCGCCCGGTCAGTACCAGCTTAATCCGTTCGCTCTCATCATCCACCACTGCTTTCGGGGTTGGAGCCGGGATGAAGGGATCCAGACCCTCCTCTCGAGTCACCGGCTCCCGACGGAAATCGTCTTCGCTGTCACTCAGTGGGACCACACGATTCAATGTTCCCCCGCGACGACGAGTGGGAAACTCCGGAAACTCCGCCGATCCGCTCCGCGACAACTCCATCCGATGCGGATACTCAGACCGGAACGTCACCTCATCATCCGCCCGCAGCGACACGGACACCAGCGACAACATCCCAGCCACACACAGCTTCAATGCACGTTTCATGACCCAAACTCCCTTTTTGAATGCAAAACACAGATCGTTGCCAGTTTTCAGTTCTCTGCTTTCAGCCACCTGCAGATCAGTTTCAGGCGGACACCCGAAACTGCTCCGGGGCCAGCGGCTGCCCGCTGGCTGCCACCGGCGGATTGCCAGCCACACACTCCGAAACTCGCTTCAATTCGCCCCGCAGCACCAACAGCTCCGGTGGCGCTTCAATTCCCAGACTGACCTGCTTCTGATCCACCCGATTGACTCGGATCACAATGTCGTCGCCAATACGGATGGTCTCCGACATACGTCGCGTAAGTACCAACATGACCTCTGCCTCCTGCTGTTCGAACTGTCCGGATCTGTCCCGCCGGACTCACCTCGAGCCGGCCATTGACATCACATTGAAACAGATATTGCGAGAACTGTGCCAATCGCGCAGCAATCCGTGAACAGGTGTCTCAATTACCCACAAACCCAACCACAGAAATAGGTTACGTCAAGTGGCAGGATCTGCCGATTTGTAAGTTCTATAAAGCCCGGGGATCTGTAACGTGTAGGAATTGCATTCGGCCGAAAAACACTCCCGCAGGTGTTGTCACTTTGACAATTCTGTGTGCTCGACACGACTTCGACTGAAGTGTTGTAAATTCGGGCTGCAGCCGTGATGATGTGCACCGTAGTGCGCGATATCCCTGCTCTCGCTGATGACCTCCTGCCCCCACAAGGAATCCGTCGGATGCCACTGAACCTGCCGTCCTGCCTGCGTCGCTTGTTTACCACTCGTGCGCTCAGCCTGCTGCTGACCGCCGGAATCACAGCGACACCAGCCTGTGCTCAGCAGGCCCCAGCTTCAACTTTTGTGGACTGCTCCCTGCTGGTTGCTCCTGAATATCCCGTCACGTGGCCCACTCATCCGTTTCCCCGGTTTCAGTTGATTCACGAACAGACGATCGGACCAGCCGGTGCCTTCAACATTGATGTGCTGCTGATGGACGGCAACACGGGAACTCAGATGGACGTACCTCCGCACTCGGTACTGCGTCCCGAACTCAAACGAGAAAAGTCGGGCCCGTTCGGCCTCGCATGGACCGACCGGATTGAAGCGTGGCAGTTTGGTGGCGAAGCCTGCGTGGTGGATTGTCGGCGGCTGCTGGACCAGGCTCCCAATGGCGTCAGTCCACTGGTCGTGCCGGCCGACATCGAAGCGTTCGAGCGTCAGCATCGCCGCGTAGGTTTTGGCGACGTGGTGCTGTTTCGCAGTGACTATTCTGATCGCTACTATCGGCCATTCCCGGAAGGCAGTCGGTACATTGCCGACGTCGTCGACCGACTGGCTCCGGGCTATCCTGATCCGGGGCCGGAGGCGATGGAATTTCTGGGACAGCGTGGCGTGCTGACCGCCGGCACCGACAGCGCCAGCATGGGGCCTCTGCCGAATCTGGCCGAACCCACGCACTATGCCGGCCTGAAGTACGGTATGATCTGGACGGAAGGCGCAACACAATTGTCAAAACTGCCGGCTACAGGAGCGTTTTATGTGATGCTGTCCCCGCGACATGCCAACGGCATGTATTCCGAAACCCGAGCATTTGCCATTACAGGGGGCGAACTGCCGAAGCGCCTGATCGCGGCAGCTCGCAACAAGCGGGCAGCCGACCTGTCCCCGGTCCTCGAAATGAAGAACCCGGTGACCAACCCGGGACGTCTCACCGGTCGCCATCGGCAGGTTTACGTCAAAGTGGACTTTCTGTACTCACCGGACCTTGACCTGTGGCATCACACCCACCTGATGGATGCCACCGCCGGCACCCACCTGATTACTCCGTCATTTGCTCTGCCCGCGCCCGGAACCACTCCTGAATACTCCCCGGAAGTGCGGGGCTGGCTGCAGGAATATGAGGTGGCGTATGGCCCGCGCGGCTTCAGTGATCGCACCACGGAAAAAGTGCCGCTCGACTGGACCTGCGGTGACGTGCGGATTGTGGATGCGCGATCGCTGACCGGTTCTCTGCCGGCATCCGATCAGCCGCGTTCTCCGGAAATTACGGTAGCATATCTGCAGGCGGATGAAGCAAAACATGGTGCGTTCAAAGCAGGCCAGATCGTGATTTTCCGCACGGGGCACATTGATCGACACTTCAAGCCGGCCCCGGACGACAAAGGAGTCTGGCTGGACCCACTGTCCGGTCGCAGCGAAGGCTGGGCCGCCCCCGGACCGGACGCCATACAGTACCTGCACAAAAAAGGTATTCGCTGTGTCGCCACAGATGCTCCGGATATTGCCGGAGTGGAACCGAAGCGCGGATTAATGACGTACTGGGCACTGGGCAGTGCGGACATGGTGGCGGTTGAATTCCTGCACAATCTGGAAGCGGTTCCGGCGAACGGCTACTTTCTGTTTGCCCCCATTCGCATCCGCGGTTGTCACAGCGGGCCGGGCCGAGCCATTGCGATGTGGTGACTGGGGCAGTGGTGCCAAACGGCAACACCTGCATTCCACCAGAATTCAGCGCCGCAAATCCCTGCGATTCCTCGGATTTGAGGCAATCGCGGCTTGATAGGGTGTGGTATTTGAGTATCCCCTTGGGTGTGGAATTGCACCTTGTTCCGTATTCACTCCTGCCGCAGCTCGAATTCACACTGTGAGTTACCCATGCCCATCGGGATCAACCCCCTCATCGATTACGCCTTCAAAATGCTCTTCGGTAGCGAGAAACGCAAGGCGATTACAATTCGCTTCATCAACGCCGTACTGGTCGGACAGCCACCCGTGACCGACATCAGCTTCCCCAACACCGTCCACAGCAAGCTGTCTGAGGACGGAAAGTTCTTTATCCTTGATGTCGTGGCCGAAGACGTCCTCGGACGAAAATTCAACATTGAAGTCCAGATCGCCCTGCCAGCCGGCATGGCCGAAAGAATGGTCTTTTACACCGCGGAAACCTACGTCCGCAGGCTGCAGCAGGGACAGAACTACACCGATCTGCTGCCCTCCATCAGCATTTGCGTACTTGCGGGAGCTCTGATCAGTCAGCCTGCAAAGCTGCATCTTGACTTCCGGCTGCGTGAAGAATCACTGCCACTGACATTAACGGACGATCTGCAAATCCACTTTTTGCAGCTGAATCATCTTCAGGTCACGGAGGAAACGCTGTATAATGCGTCACCGGTCGAACGCTGGTGCTGGTTTCTTCGCCATGTGCAGGAACTCACCACAGAACAGGTCAGCCTGTTGCTGCCTGATCAGGAATTTACCGAAGCCGCCAAAGTCCTCGACATGATTGCCCAAACACCAGAACAACTCCAGGAATACAACGCTCGCGTCAAAGCCCAGCGCGACGAGGAAGCCCGCATCATCTACGCCCAGCAGCAGGGCATCGAGATCGGCGAAGCTCG
>CAITYU010000339.1 GCA_903896675.1 uncultured Planctomycetaceae bacterium | reverse complement strand
TCAGAAGGCAGCGTAATGCGCAGCGAACGTCTGCCCTGTTCGTCAGTTTCCGCTGATTCCGTCAGATGCTGACGAATCTGCGAAACAACCTCCGGGGCCGGTGTGGCCGCCGAATCAGGCAGCATCTGAGACAGCAGACTGAAGGCCGCCGTCAGCATCTGACCTCCAGCTTCCGCCATTTTCTCTCGTCGAGCCGTCAGTTGCACAGCTTCCGCTGCCCTCGCCCGCTTCTGACTCTCGTCCTGATGACCCTCAGGTACGGCCCCAAGCAGCACCTCCAGTCGCGACTTCAGCTCATCCATCCCGCTCTGCAGCCGAACTTCACTGATCTCCGACTCGTAATCCAGAGCCGCCGTCGCCAGCTCCTTCTTCTGACCAATCACACTCAGCAGATTCTCCTCCAGCGTCTCCTGAGTCACCAGGATGTAGACATTGACGGGGCGTTTCTGACCCATACGGTGCGCTCGGGCAATCCGCTGCTCCAGTACCGCCGGATTCCACGGCAAATCCACATTGATCACAGTATCTGCAGACTGCAGATTCAGTCCCGTACTGCCCGCATTCGTCGACAGAAACACTCGACACTTCGGATTGTTCTGAAATTCATTCACAATGTCCTGCCGCCGCGCCTGCGGAATCTTCCCCTCCAGCCGCACAAACTCGACCCGACGCTTCTTCAGCAGCGGCTCAATCAGATCCAGCATCCGTGTCCACTCCGAGAACACAACCGCCTTGTGATCTCCGTCCACAAACAGCGATTCAAACAACTCATCCAGAGCCGGCAGCTTGCTGGAATACCCCGGACTGACCTTGTCCACCAGAACCGTACTGTCCGCCACCATACGACACATCAGCAGCGCCTGCCGCAGTCTCAGCAGATCCATCTCCGATACGTACGGCTTGCGGGTGATGGAGGCCACAATTCGCAGATGCGCCCCGTGCAGTGATGCCTGCTCTTCTGTGGGGGGCACATGAATGATTTCCGTGTTCCGCGGAGGCAGATCCCGAATCACCAGATCTCTGGTACGACGCAGCAGAATCGGTCGCAGCTTTTCCCGCAGCTCATCCAGATGCCGATAACCCAGCACAAAGCCCTTTTCATCAGTCACCCGGTAACGATTGAAAAAGCGAAACCCAGGACCCAGATGCCTGCCGTCTATGAACTGCACAACGGAATATAATTCGTCCAGCCGGTTCTCCAGTGGCGTACCGGACAGCACCAGGGCAAATCGCGACTTCAGACTCTTTACCACGCGAGTCGTCTGGGCTTCCCAGTTTTTTATCCGCTGACCTTCATCCAGAATGATCAGATCCCAGCGCGACGACTCGATCGTTGTGATATCCTTCAGCACCTGCTCATAATTGCAGATCGTGAAGAACTCAGGATTCTGGTAATGGCTGACACGATCGGCAGCGGAACCGGCCACAATCGCCGATGAACGCAGTGAAAATCGCTGAATCTCGTTCTGCCACTGCGACTTCAGTGATGTCGGACACACCACCAGCACTCGCTCAATACCCGCCTCCCGCGCCAGCAGTTCAGCAACACCCACACCCTGAATGGTTTTCCCCAGACCCATGTCGTCTGCCAGAATCGCCCGACCGGCGCCAACGGCAAACGCTATCCCATCCATCTGATGCGGCAACAGCTCAACCTTCAGCAACTGCGTCCGCAATGGATGGGTACGCGGATTTCTGCGAATCCCCGCCACCAGTTGCTGAATTCTGTCCATATGCAGCTGCTGCTGAATGAACTCCTCTGCATCCGGATACACAACCACCGATTCACCCAGCGCCTCCAGCCGCCCAAGACACCGTACCAGCTCGTGAACATCCGTTATGTCTTCGTCACGCAGCGACCCGATCACACGCAGAACTGATTCCCCCCGACGGTCAGGAATCCCCAGACGCAGCCTCAGCTCTGTTCCGTACTTCAGAAAGACGATGATCTCCTTCAGCTTCGGCTTCTTCTTCAGCACCGCAGCGTCAAAACGACGCCTGATCGTCAGCAACGCCTTCATGATGTGCTTGCAGGTACCCAGCGTGTTGTCACGATAGTCCGGACAGGTACAGTACGAATCGCCCCGTTCAAAACCACGCAGCGCAACGCGATACGACTTGCCACTCAACCTGCTGGTCACGATGTAATCGCTCCATGGAGATTGGGCTGCCCGGTCAGTGGCAACCACGTCCATCTTCTCATCCTTCGCCCGCTGCTGCCGTTCACTGAGCGCTGCCTCAATCAACTGCTCCTCGTTGAGCGGCTCAATCGGAGCACGCCGGGCAGGTGCCTTCGCCAGCCCCAGCAGCGTCTTGTTTTCCAGGATCACTGAAAGTGCCGTCCCCATGTGCTCACACGCCGTTTGACACCGACTGCAACTGACCTGCAGCCGACTTCTTCTGTCCTCCTCCAATCTGATCTCGACGCTGATGCTGCTGCCACCCTCCCCGGGAAAGGTCAGTCGAAACAGATCGCTCGACAGCACGACCTGCTCCTCAAAATCCTCAATCACCACTTTGCCACCGGTAAACAGCAGCTTTCTGCCCTGCTCGGTACCACCCAGCAGATCACACGCCTGCAGAAACGACAGCCGCGAAAGCTTGTCCGCCAGTGTCAATCGACTGGATTTCACGACCTGCACCATAACCGCTCACCGCCTTCATCTGTGAAAATAGACAGTCCAGGAAGCCTAGCAAAAGAAAACAGATACCGCGAGGATCACAGCAGATACGCAGCAAACATCCGAAATCGTCGCCACACCATCGACTCCTGCGCACAACTCACGATTCACCCCGCAATCGCCACGCTCCCCCGATCTCCACGCCACCGCTCAGATTCCGCACCACGCGGCCCACCGGGAATCATCGCAGCAGCGACTCCCGCCTCGGATCACCCGACACCGCCAATCGTCGGTACACCCGACAACTTCGGAACTCGCGGTGATCCGCCTGCCAACCCGGACCTGCTGGACTGACACACGAGACAATTCCCCCGGAATGGCTGGAGTGTCAAACAACTGCATCGAATCATCGTTCTCTCCAGTACCTGACACCTGCCGGATCTCCAGTCTGAGGCTGCTGAGAACTTCCGCAGCACCCCGGCATCTTCCGTATTCCGGATCCTCAAAGTCCGCAACATGCTGCCGGCTGGCCGGCGGTGGAATTCCCGGAGGCACCAGCTACGATCAAACCGACGAATTCGGCTGTTATGTCAACGAAAACAAAGTCACAATGCCGGACTTCCACGCCACAATTCTCAGCCAGCCAGTGACCGGATCCCCGAACGAAAGCCGTCAGATGCAACAACTGCTGCGTTTTGCCCTGCTGCTGATCCTCGCCTGCCCGACTTCCGCAGATGATTCGCAGGGTGCAGCACCCCTCATCGGCTATACACAACACCGCACAAATCTGCCGGGAGGACGGCACGCCAACATCAGCACCAGTCGAGCCATGCTTGTCAGAACCGATGGAACACAGCCACAACCAGTAGGCCACGATCTGGCAGACACACCCGGTTCGTGGACACAGTTCGCCGGCTGGTCCCCGGATGGCCGCACCGCTGTTGTACTGCGAGGCTGGGAAAGCGCCGAAAATGCTCAGTGGGAGGAAGAACACAGGACGTTTCGCTTCACGCCCGACGGTTGGCTCGTGGACTCCTTTCTTGTTGATCTCGCCTCCGGCAATGCACACAACGTGACCGCTGTGGACCGCGTCAGCTTCTACAACTCAGGTCTGTTCTTCTGGCCTGCTGATCCCGCAAAACTGGGCTTCACCGCACTGATTGACGGCAATTCCCAGCCCTTCCGCATGGACCTCAATGGCCGCAACAAAATCAATCTGACAAAGGACGACAGCGGCTTCGCCTACGGTTTCAGCGGCTCCCCCGATGGCTCACGAATCTCTTATCACCAGAACTATCAGGTCTACCTCGCTGATGCTGATGGCTCAAATCGGATTCACGTGCAGACCGGCCATCCGTTTGTGTTTGCCCCGTCGTGGTCACCCGACGGAAAATGGCTGCTGTTCGTTTCCGGCGAACACTACAACTGCCATCCGCACATCGTGAAAGCCGATGGAACAGGTCTCAGAAAACTGGCCGATCGCGGCGGCTATCGTGGTGTCACCCGGTTCCTCGATGTCCCCGACTACCATGATGGCAGCAGCGATGTACCAGTCTGGGCAACAGACAGCCTGTCCGTCTTCTGCACGGCCAGTGTCAAAGGCAGCGTGGAACTGCTCCGCGTGACACTCGACGGCCACGTCAGCCAACTGACCCACTCAGCCGAAGGCACGACACACTATCACCCGAAACCGTCGCCCGACGGTCAGTGGCTGGCCTACGGCTCAAATCGCAACGGCATTCGAAACCTCTACGTCATGCGACTGGCTGACGGCAGCGAACAGCCACTGACGGACGTTCCCGCCGGACATGCCGCCATGCACCCATGGTGGCAGCCAACGCAATCCTCACACCCCCCGCAACCGGCAGATCCAGGCAGCCCCACAGGAAATCTTCGCAGCCCGAAAAGATTCTGATCGTTCGTCCCGCAGCCTGACCGCGCCCACTGTCACACATCCAGTCCCAGCATCCGCATCAACTCAATCGCGTTGCTGCGTTCCACGACTCCGTCACGCAGTCGATAGTCAAACAGCATCGTTCCCTCAACGACCGTATCCTCAAAGTGCTTGTTGACTGCCAGCCCGGGCATACTGTCGGCAATGCGAGTAAGTGCCAGGTCGTGAGTGGTCACAATTCCCACCGCCCGACGGTCAACCAGCGATCGAATCACAGCCTCTGCTCCCCGACGACGGTCGTGCGAATTGGTGCCGTGCAGAATTTCGTCCAGCAGAAACAGCACCGTCCGCGATCCGGTCGTCAGATCCACAACGGACTTCAGTCGCTGCACCACACTGAAAAACAGTGACCGGCCTTCCTGCAGCGAATCGCTCACACGCATGGCAGTCGCCAGCTGAAACGGATGCATCTGAAATCGCGTCGCGCGAACGACAGAACCACAGAACGACAGCACAATGCTGGTCCCGATACTGCGCAGAAATGTGCTTTTGCCCGACATGTTCGAACCGCTGATCAGCATCAGAGGCGTCTCAGGGGTCAGCTGCACACTGTTTCGCACACATACGGATTCCGGCAGCAGCGGATGCCCAAGATCCTCCGCATTCAGCTCCGCACGCTCCTCCAGAATCTCCGGTACACAATCGCGAGGATGATCAAAACAGTATCCCGCAACCGAAATCGTAGCCTCCAGACACGCCGCAGTCTCCAGCCAGTCTGCAACCTCCACACCATAACGACGTCGCCAGCATTCTATGCGGTGCGTCAACAGCACAAACAACCCGCAGAACCACGCAATCGGAGCAAAGAACTGATTGCGCGTTGCATTGTTCAGCCATGCCGTCAGGCGACTGAGTCGCCGAATCGCTGCCGACGCCGTGCCGTCTTCCGTGTGAAAGCGGTTCATCAGATCACGCACCGCAGGCTCCTCCACCGGATGAGCCTCAAACGCCGCTATCACCAGACTGAACTGACGCAGCGCCGTATCCACATCATCCATAATGCCGGTCGTTCGCTGAATCTGTCGACGAGTCAGAATAATGGCGGGCAACTGCAGCAGTGCCAGCACCGGCAACCACCGAAACAGCATGGGGTCCCGCACCATCAGACCCAGCACCACCATCGATGCAAGGCCGATCAGCAGTGCCCACAAAATGATCCCCAGAGAAATCGGCTCAGCCGGTTCCCGCACCCAGCTCTTCAGCAATCGCTCGGCAGATTCCCACCCGCGAGCCTCCGGTATGCACGCCAGCGACTCACGCAGCCGCAGTGCCTGCTTCAGCCCCTGTGCCCGCGCCTGACGCACACGAATCTCAGATGCCTCCGGAACCGTCGTCATCCAGCCCGCCAGCACCTTCTGACCAGGCCGCGTACGACACTCGTTCAGCAACTGAAACAGAGATCCCCGACCAAACACATCCAGATCACGAATCCACGGATGAGACTCATCGTCGTACTCACTGCCGAATTCGCTCTCACCGCTGAAATCCCGCTTCAGCCTCCGCAATCGACTTTCATGGAATCCACGCACCTGACGCAGACGCGATAATCGCGACAGACAACTGCGGTCAAATGGCAGCACAATCAGAAACACCGTCAGCGGCAACAGCATCCAGTTCCACGACACCACTTCCGACCGACCAATGCACAACACACCCAGCCCGATCGATACTATACCCAGTATGCTGCGCACCCGCAGAAACTGACGGTCTCGCCCCTCCAGCAGCAGTATCGCTGCCGATACCTCCTGCAGACGACTCTGATAAGCCACCTCCGGTTCAACCACCGCATGGTCCACTGCGTAACCACCCGCCACTGAGTCTGATCTGACCGACATTGACTGCATTCGCTGAAAAAACTCTGAATCAGACCAGCAATGGTTCCAGAACCCGCGCTTCGTCCGTGGGACCAATCAGCCGGTTCTGCAAACCCTGATAAAAATAACTGAAACGCTGCGGATCCAGACCCAGAACATGCAGAATCGTTGCCTGCAGATCCCGAATCGTCGTCGGATGCTCCACCGGATAATAACCAAATTCATCCGTGCTGCCCCACGCCAGCCCGCCACGGATGCCACCACCCGCCAGCCACATCGTAAACGCATACGGATGATGGTCGCGACCCACAAACCCCTTCTGCAACTCAGTTCGCACATTATTCTGCATCATCGGAGTCCGGCCGAACTCGCCTCCCCAGACGATCAGAGTCTCGTCCAGCAGCCCTCGCTGCTCCAGATCCCTGATCAGGGCCGCTATCGCCCGCTCAGACGCCTGACACTTGATCGGCAGCGTCTCATCCAGACTCTCCCCCGGTGATGAACCATGATGGTCCCAGCCCCAGTCGTACAACTGCACAAATCGCACTCCATTCTCCACCAGCCGTCGCGCCAGCAGACAGTTGTTCGCAAAGGTCGGATCGTCACCCCGATACAGTACCCGCGGGTCGTCCGCACTCTCCGCCGCTGATGTGTACCCGGGCTGCGCACCATACATCTCAAGAATATGCTTCGGCTCACCCGACAGATCCATCACCCGCGGCACAGCCGTCTGCATCCGATACGCCAGCTCGTACTGCGATATGCGGGTCTGCGTTTCGGGATCACCACTGCGAGCAAACTCGGCCGCATTCATCGCGGACAACGTATCCAGCATACGCCTGCGAGTCCTGCGGTCAATCCCCGCAGGATCACCAAGATACAGCACAGGATCACCGCTGGCACGACAATTCACACCCTGATACACCGACGGCAGAAATCCCGAACCCCACAGCGACTTGCCGGCATCCGGTGTCTTCCCGCCGGATAACAACACCACAAAACCCGGCAGATTCTCGTTCAGACTGCCCAGACCCCATGTCACCCACGACCCCAGTGATGGATTACCCAGCCGCGCTGTTCCTGTGTGCAGAAATAACTGCGAAGGAGCATGATTGAACTGCTCCGTCTGCATCGTGCGAATCACACAGGCCCGATCCACGACACCCGCAAAATTCGGCAGCAACTCACTGATCCACTGACCACTTTCACCATACTGACGAAATCGAAACTGACCCGCCAGAATCTTCGGGACACCACGAATAAACGCAAAACGCTTGCCCTTCAGAAACGACTCCGGACAGTCCTGCAGATGCAGTCGCTGCAGCTCCGGCTTATACTCAAATAACTCCAGCTGCGACGGCGAACCCGCCATATGCAGGTAAATCACATGCTTCGCACGAGGCGCCAGCAGAGGCGGACGAGCAGACACGGCAGCAGCCGCAGACACCCCCCCGGCCACCGGCACCAAACCGTCCCGCGCCAGTAATGACTGCACCGCCATCGCACCAATACCCAGACCAGCCGTCTGCAGCAGATGCCTGCGCGTCCCATTCAGCTGCCACTCAATCGCCGGATTCATCACCAATACTCCCCCCCGCTGACCCGCAGACCGCTCCCTCACCGACGACTCAGAAATTCATCCAGATTCAGAATTGTACTGGCCACCACAACCAGACTCGCAAACTCAGCCTGCGAGATCGTCGCCGGACACTGCACCCGCGCACCAGCCAATAACGCCACTGCCTGCTCCGGACTCCCCTCAAACATCACACGCACGTCACTCAGCAGTCGCTCCAGGGCAGCCACCTCGTCCTGTCCCACCGGCCGAATCAAAGCACGCCGCAAACCACGCTCCACTCGATTCTCCGATTCCCCGCTCATCCACTCCGCCAGCCCCCCGGCACACTCCAGACTCGTCGGATCATTCAGAGTCACCAGAGCCTGCAGCGGAGTATTCGTGCGGATCCGACGAATCTGACACACCTCGCCGCTGCCACCATCAAACGTCGTACCCATCGGATGCGGAGTAGTTCGTTTGAGATACGTGTAAAGCCCCCGACGATACCGGTCCTCACCCTCCGCATTCACCCACTTCTGACCGTTGTATGTGGAACGCCAGAGACCGTCCGGCTGCGGAGGCATCACCGGCGGACCTCCCCGCTTCAAAGACAGCCGACCGGACACCGCCAGCATCTGATCACGCAGCACCTCCGCCCCAGGACGAAAACGACCGCCCCGCGAAAGCAGAACATTTCCCGGATCCTCCCGCTGCAACTGCTCTGTCACTCCCGAATCCTGAGCATACACGCGACTCAGCACAATCACCTTCAGCAACCGCTTCAGTGACCAGCCATTCTGCCGATACTCCACAGCCAGAAAATCCAGCAACTCCGGATTCGATGGCAGCGAACCCAATGCTCCGAAATCCTCCTCCGTCTCCACCAAACCCTGTCCGAACAACCGCGACCAGATGCGATTCGACCAGACCCGCGAAGTCAGCGGATTGCCACGTGACATCAGCCAGCGAGCCACATCAAGCCGCGTCGGAGGATCCCCCAGCTCAAATCCAAACCTCAGCTCCGCCGGCAGCGAAGGCTGCACCGCGTCACCCGGATCCAGAAAATTGCCCCGCCGATGAAGCCTCGTCTCACGCTGCCTGTCCGCCGACAACGCTGCCAGCACCGGTACCTTCGAAACTCCCGCACCCACAGTCGCCAGATCCTCGGACACCGCACCCAACTCTGCCTGCAGCCCGCGAGTCTTCTCTGACAACCGCAACGGCTGCAGACCGGCAGCCTCGCCACCATGCACACTCCAGCGAAACTGCCGAAATGTCAGAGAATTCCCGTAGTGCTGCCGCATAACCAGTCGCAGCTCTGCAGCCGCCGACAACGGCACCGGCTGCGCCAGCTCAAAAATCGCCGCATGCGGCTCACGCTGCCGCGGACTGATCGCCCAGCCCGTCTTCAGATCCCCATCCAGAGCAGCCGACACAGGCCAGTTGCTCTGCTCAAAATCCGCCCGCGGACGCACCAACTGCAGTCGCTGAACCTGACCACCAGTCACCAGCTCAGCCTCCAGCTCCGACAACACGAAATTCGGATCCGCCCCGTTTCGACCAACACCCGGTACACTCGCCCCCGCTCCCGACAACGCCTCCAGTCGCAGTGCCGTCACGACCCCCGCCGGCAATTCCAGCGTCAGCGTGTACACATCCTCAACCGGTCGCACTCCGCTGACCAGAATTGAACCGTCAGCCTGAGCCTTCAGTTGAGCACCACCCTGCGACTTCCCACCAGATAACGACAACACACTCCAACCGTGATCGTCACCAACCGCATCCGCCGTACGCGATTCCTCGAAACGAACCCGCAGGTCAGCCTGACGCGCCTGCAACTCACTCCGCTTCCGCCGCTGCTCGTCGCTCAGCAACTCCAGAGTCGGTGCATCATCATAACGATCCGCATCCTCAGTCTGATTGAAAATCGCATACAGACCATAATAGTCCGTCATCGAAATCGGATCGTACTTGTGCGAGTGACACTTGGCACATCCGGCCGTCAGGCCCATCCAGACCTGCAGAGTCGTGTCCACCCGATCCTTGACCGCGATCGAACGAAACTCCTCGTCATCCGTACCACCCTCGTCGTTGCTCATCGTGTTCCGATGAAAAGCTGTCGCCAGACGCTCCTCGTCACCGGCATCAGCCAGCAGATCACCCGCCAGCAGCTGCTCAGTCATCACATCCAGTGACACATCCTGATTCAATGATCGAACCAGCCAGTCACGCCACGGCCACATCGTCCGCCCCAGATCCTTCTCGTACCCCTTCGTATCCGCATAACGCGCCAGATCCATCCACATCCGCGCCCAGTGCTCACCAAATTCCTCACGCGAAAGCAACGAGTCCACCAGTTGCTCCACCGCCCGAGGATCTTTGCTGGTGGCAAAGGACTCCGCCTCCGCAACCGTCGGAGGCAGACCAATCAGATCCAGCGACAGTCGACGCATCAGCGTGTATCGATCAGCCACCCCGCGCAACTGCAGACCACGCGCAGACAACCGAGACTCCACCAGACGGTCGATACCCGCACTGCCCCCGGGAACACCAGCAGCCACAACCGGCGACTCAAATGACCAGTGACGACCCCAGGCAGCTCCCTCAGCAATCCACCGCTGCAGAACCCCCTTCTGCACTTCCGTCAAAACGCGATGCGAATCAGGCGGCGGCATCTGTATGTCGGGGTCCGTACTGGTAATCCGCTGCACCAGAGTACTGCCGGCAGGATTTCCAGCCACTATCGGAATTCCACCACCATGACGGCCTTTCGACTCCGCCTCCAGATCCAGACGCAGTCCAGCCTTCCGCTGAGATTCATCAGGGCCATGACAGGAAAAACAATTGGCCGACAGTATCGGCAGCACATCGCGGCCAAACCGCAATGGCTCGTCGCCCACAGCCAGCGGCTGATACAGCCCGAAAATCAGCCCCAGAAATGCCACTCGCATCAACTGTTCTCCCCCACCCGGCAGCACACACGCAATCATGGACGTCAGCTGCCCACCACTTCCGTCAGAACTCGCCCGGACACGTCCGTCAGACGAAAATCACGACCCGCGTAACGATACGTCAGTCGCTCGTGATCCAGCCCCAGCAGATGCAGCATCGTCGCGTGCAGATCATGCACATGCACCCGATCCTGCACCGCCCGAAAACCAAAATCGTCCGTCTCTCCATACGCCATGCCACCTCGCACACCACCACCCGCCAGCCACGTCGTAAACCCGTAATGATTGTGATCACGTCCGGAACCATTTTCAGACGTCGGAGTCCTGCCGAATTCGCCACCCCACAGAATCAAAGTCTCATCCAGCAAACCACGCTGCCGCAGATCCTGCAGCAAAGCAGCAATCGGACGGTCAATCGACCGAGCCAGATTCTCGGCCTGACGATTGTGGTCACTGTGAGTATCCCAGGGCTGGCCATCACCATAGTACACCTGAATAAAACGCACACCCCGCTCACTCAGCCGACGAGCCAGCAGACAACCCGCAGCAAAATGCCCGTCACCGTAAAGTTCCCGAGTCGCCTTTGTTTCCTGCTGCAGATCAAATGCATCCGTAGCCGTAAACTGCATCCGAAATGCCGTCTCCATCGCCTGCAGACGACCCTCCAGCTGACCGTCCGGACCCGTCCGCTGCAACTGGTGACGATTCAGCCGGCTGATCAGATCCACCTGAGCCGACTGAAGTTCACGACCCGCCGTTGCGTTCCGCAGAAACGGAATCAGCTTCTCCGGAGTCGGTACGGAATGGTTGATATAGGTCCCCTGATGAGACCCCGGCAGAAATGCACTGGTCCACAAAATCGAAAAACGCACCGGCTTGCCCGGACACAACACCACATATGACGGCAGGTTGCGATTTTCAGACCCCAGTCCCCACGAAAGCCACGAACCCATGCTGGGACGAGTCGGCAGGATGGTGCCATTGTTCATCAACAGCAATGCCGGACCATGATTCGGATTGTCCGTCCACGTCGACCGCAGCACACAAATCTCATCCATCAGCCGACCCGTCAATGGCAGCAGACTGCTGACCGGAACACCACTGCTGCCACCCGGACGAAAACGAAATGGCGAAGGCAGCAGGCCCGCCGTTTTACGCTCGGTCCTGAGATCCGCCTCAGGAGGACGCTGGCCGGCATACTTCCGCAGCATCGGCTTCGGATCAAAGAAATCCCCCTGATACGGACCACCATTCATAAACAGATGAATCACACGCCGGGCACGCGGAGCAAAATGCTGCACGCCGGATTCACCAGAGTCCGACAATGCCGTCGCCAGACCAATACTGCCAGCACCAGCGCCCAGCGAACGAATCAGATGACGACGAGTCAGAACAGATCCGGAACCCGGCTGCAGATCACCGCACCCACCGCGTTCTGACATGCGCTGCTTCATCAGTGATACCCCCGCGGCCTCAAAACCGGATCGGCCAGCCAAAACACGCTGCACACCAGCAGCCGTACGACCGGAAACCCCCCGATTATCGCCGAGACAGCTGCGAAACGCACAGAAAAACAGTCCGAACCCGAAAATCATGGCGATTTTCTCGACCCGGAATCCCGACAGGGGCTCAACCGCTGGATTCTCTGACAATCCCCTGCTAAATCAATCAACCGGTCGCTCGATACTCACCCCACACAACTGCATTCCCGGAGCCCTCAAATGAACCAGACAACTGCCTCACGACGACGGTTTGTCTCCACCGCACTCGCCGCCTCTGCGGCTCTCGCTGCACCCGCCACCGCAAACGCCTCACGCCGCTTCGGCAACGAAACCATTATCGGCGAAGGCGAATACCAGTACCGCGCTGTTCACAACTTCCCACAACTCCCCGCTCAATACTCATGGCAAACCACACACAACGTCGCACTCGACGGCGCCGGAAATCTCTACGTCATTCATGAAGGTCGACGAGATCTCAAGGATCACCCCTCCATCTTCGTCTTCGACCCCACAGGAAAATTCATCCGCGCCTTCGGAGCTCAGTTCCAGGGCGGCGGACACGGCGTCGAAATCCGCAAAGAAGGCTCACAGGAATTCCTCTACGTGGCAGCCTACCAGCAGGTCAAAGCCTTCGCCAAAATGACACTCAACGGCGAAATCGTCTGGTACAAAAAAGCACCCATGGAATCCGGCCTCTATGCCGAAGGCGAAAATACCTCCACCGAACCCTCCTGGAATCGCAAAGGCTTCCTGCCCACAAATTTCGCATTCCTTGACGATGGCGGCTTCCTGCTCGCAGATGGCTACGGCACCTTCGCAATCCACCGATTCGACAGCAACGGCAACTGGAAAAGTTCGTTCGGAGGAGCCGGAGAAGGCAAAGGGACCTTCAATACCGCCCACGGACTATGGGTCGATAACCGGCCCGGAAAGGATCCGTCCATCGTCGTCACAGACCGCGCTCACAATACACTGCAGATCTTCTCTATGGACGGTAACTACCGCGAAACTCTCACCGGCTTCGGCTTGCCTGCCAACGTCGAAACTCACGGAAATCTGATGCTCGTCCCCGAATTGAAAGCCTGCGTCACGCTGCTGAACGAAAAGAACGAAGTCGTCGCCCGACTGGGACGCGCAATCGAAAGACTCGATGAAGTCAAAGACCTGCGCGGCAAACCGGATCAATGGAAGGATGGCCAGTTCGTCCACCCACATGATGCCTGCTTCGCACCAAATGGCGATCTCTTCGTCGCCGAATGGGTCGCCACCGGCCGCATCACAAAACTGGTCAAAGTCTGACCAGCAACTCTCCAGCCAAAAATGAAAAATGCCGTGGAAACACAGGGTTCCACGGCGCTTTCCATGCACTCAGCAATCCGCTGACCGCTTCAGTTCAACGTCTGCTGGCCAGGCTTCCAGTTGCAGGGACACAGCTTGTCCGTCTGCAATGCATCCAGCACACGCAGCACCTCATCCACATTCCGGCCAACTCCAAGGTCGTGAACCGCCAGCCACCGCAGCACTCCCTGAGGATCAATCAGATACACGCCGCGATACGCAATACCCTTGCCACAGTCCAGCACCTCGTAGGCTGATGACAACTGGTGGTTCGTATCACCAATCATCAGATGCTTCAGCTGGCCCAGCTCCTTGTGCGAATCACACCAGCCCTTGTGGCTGAAAACACTGTCCGTGCTGGCCGTCAACACCACCGTGTTACGATCCGCAAACTCTCCCAGTGCCTTGTCAAACGCAATGATTTCCGTCGGACACACAAACGTAAAGTCCAGCGGGTAAAAATACAGACACACCCACTTGCCCCTCAGGTCAGACAGCTTCATGTCCCTGAACTGAGCGTCCGTACCGTCCTTGGTACGATCATAGGCCTGCAATGCAAGCTCGGCACCAGGAGCAGCCTGTCCAATACGAATCCCCATGTTCTAACCCTGCCTGAATTTAAGAAGCAAAATTCACTACGCTGCCTTGCAGAACGCCACGTTTTTCGAACCGCCACAGCTTCCGCCTGAGTATAGGAGCAGGAAACCGCAATTCAACACTCCCCACCTCATGCCCGAAAATGCGATCCAACCCAAAACCCTTCAATAAATATACATACGTACACATTTACGACAGTAATTGCACTGCCATTGGCGTTCAACGATTCCGACTGCACACAAAAAATCACCGCTCGGACGACTTACCGCAGATTGCACCCGGAAATTGATCCTCACCTGCAAGATTCCCACCCCGTTTTTCCGACGGAATCCGGTCAGGACTCGGAATTCCGCCAACGCAGGCTCTACCCGTCTGCGTATACACAACGGGGGACGGTATGTCCCGGTTTTCTGACCGCAGTCGGTTTCGCCACACAACGCCTGGAAGACAGACGTGCTCGAACAGCTTCTCAACCTCGCCGAAATTCGCAGTCAGCTGCTTGCACCGCGGATCGACTGGACCTGGACCTGGCTGACTGTGTTCGGCCTGATGATCGGACTGACCGCCGTTTCCTACGGCACTCGTCCCGGAGTCATCGCGCGTGCAACCACCAAGGAAGCCATCCGCCAGCCGCTGTTTCTGCTGCTGCTGGTCCTGTCGGCACTGGTCCTGATCGTAAACAGCATCGTGCCGTTCTTCACCTTTGAAGACGAAGGCAAAATGCTGACGGAATGTGGTCTCGCCACACTGCTGATCGCTGGTGCCCTGCTGGCAGTCTGGACCGCTGGTACCAGTATCACCAGTGAAATCGAGGGGAAGACAGCCATGACGCTGCTCAGCAAACCCATCGACCGGCGGCAGTTTCTGTTCGGAAAGTACATCGGTATTCTGCAGGCAGTCATCTGGATGTTCCTGATTCTGACACTGCTGTTCGCAGTGCTGACCTTCTTCAAGGTCGGCTACGACCAGAAAGAACAATCGCTGGACCAGACTCCCCTCTGGCAGTGGATTCGGGTCTCGGACATCGAACTGCCGGTGCCCCACCCTGATCGTATGTCCGTCGTCGGGTCCATTCTGCCAGGTATCGCACTCACCTTCATGCAGGTCGCGGTCCTCGGGGCAATCAGCGTGACTGTGGCCACTCGTTTGCCCATGGTGATGAACCTCGTCATCTGCTTTGCAGTATTTGTCGTGGGGAATCTGACCGAGATCATCGTGAATTCCAGCGTCGAGGGTCAGGCCAACGAATCCGTGATTTTCACCGCCCGCCTCATCTCGATGGTTGTTCCCTCACTTTCTGCCTTCAATATCTCCTCAGCCGTCGCCACCGGCCGAATTGTTCCTCAGGACTATCTGGGACTCAGCCTCGTCTACGCCACCGCGTACATCGGAGCTATGCTGCTGCTGGGCTTCCTGCTGTTTGAGGATCGCGACCTCGCCTGACGTGCTGAACGACGACGCAGATTCCCGGCATTCAGCGGTTTTCCTGCCGATAGCGTACTTCTACAGCGTTTAAGACTGGTGGGATCCCCACAGCTCCAGCGTCTGTATCAGCGCTGTTCAAAATTGCCCTGCTCTGGATTCTGAACCCGGCCCGACTGCGGATAGCCGCAGGAGCACACCCATGTCGTCCTCACCCGATTTCCAGCGACTGGTTTCTCTGCGAACACTGCCACCGACTCGACTCGCTGCCGCTGCTCTGCTGGCCCTGCTCGCCGCCACGCTCCTCGCCGCCGCCGTGATGGCCTGCACCGCCGCCGCAGTCGTACTGCTGACGCCACAGTCCGGCTCAGCACTCGAAATCCGCAGCTTCACCTCGCAACTTCAGTCGCCGCGCAGCATCACCCTCGCCACCGCTGCCTTCGCCGCCGCATGCTGGTTGCTGCACAGCCTCCTGAACGGCTTCGCCAGAAGTCTCTGTGAATCCATCGCCGCCGATATCATCTCCAGAATCCGGCAGCACATTCATCGCAAGGCACTGCGACTGGAACCGGCCGACCTGACGGGCACACACGCCGATGACGCACCTCGCGTTTTCCATACGTCCGCCGAAAGTCTCGAACGACACATTGCCGCATGGCTCACAGGCATCTGCACAGCAGCACCACTGCTGCTCCTGACCAGTGCCGCTGCTGTCCTCGTTGCCCGCCAGATGGCCATTCAGACCGCAGTTCCAGTCATCCTCACCGCAATTCTGATACGCCGCGAACGCAATCGACACCTCGCCGCCGAACAACTGCTCGATGACCAGGTCCATCGCAGTCGCCGCCAGATGGTACAGACTCTCGGAAAAGCCCGCATTGTCAGTGGCTTCGGAATGGAAGACCTCGAACACGCGCAGTTCGAACTGCAGCTCAGAGAATATCACCAGAAACGACAGGCACTGCGACTCCAGCAGCGTCGCAGCAGACTGGCAGCATGGCTGCTCCTGACCGCTGCCTTCGGCATCCCCGCACTGATCATCGCACTGCAACTCTCAGCCGGATTCCCCGTACTCGCCTGCCTCACACTGCCGCCCCTGCTGCTGATCCTCTTCCACGCCACCTCAGAGCTGGCCACACTGCCGGACCACTCGTCCGCCGGTGGGGAACTGGCCGACGAAATCACCCGCTACCTCGATCGCATCCCCGGAGTCAGCCAGGTTGCCGGTGCCGGCTTCCTCAACCCCCTCGCTCGCACCCTGACCTTCGACCAGATCTGCTGGGAATCCGAAGATGCACGTCGGATCCTCGATGGACTCGATCTGCGCATTACTCTCGGAGAACGAGTCGCCATGCTGTCACTGCAGAAACTTCCCGCCCGTGCACTGGCCAGCATGATCCCCAGACTCATCGACCCCTCCTCAGGTCGCGTACTCATCGATGGACGGGATATCCGCGAAGGCACCCTCGAGTCACTTCGGGAGGAAGCCATCTTCGTCGGTGGTGACGACCCGGTGTTCGATGCCACCGTCCTCGAAAATATCACCTGCGGACGTCCGGACATCACAAAACAACAGGCTGTCGAAGCAGCCAAACTGGTACACGCCGACCACTTCATCCGCAGCCTGCCACGCAGCTACGAAACCGCTCTCGGAGAACACGGACTGCAACTGGACGTCGGACAGCGTTTCCGCATCAGCCTCGCTCGCGCTGCAGCACGCCAGCCCGCTCTGCTCATCATCGAAGAACCGGAAGCCCCACTCGATGCCGATACCAAAGCCATGCTCGACGATGCATGGCAGAGACTCAGTGATGATCGCACAATCCTGTTTCTGCCCTCCCGCCTGTCCACCGTGAAACGCTGCACACGAATCGTAGTGATCCATAACGGACGGATCGCCGCAGATGGTACACACGAACAGCTCGTACGTACCTCGGAAATCTACAGACATTGGGAATACCAGAGGTTTCATCCCTTCCGGGAAGATCGCGAACTCGGCTGATCCGACCTCTCAGCTCCACCCGGAAAAAACCAGCCCAGGATTCGCTCCCAGCCACAGTAATCCGCCAGCCCCGAAAAAATCAGCGAACATCCCATCAGCATGGTCAGCACCTGACCAGCTTCCCGGGACACCGGCACCAGCGCCAGCAATCCGGCACACAACGTCAACAGACCATTGGCAATCAGCGCCTGGCGCCTGATACTGATCATGCCGAAACCCCCGCTGCCCGCATGTTCAGCAACAACTCTTCCGCACAGGCAGCAGCAAACTCAGGCGAGTTGATCTCAGTATCCAGTTCACGCACCCGCACGCCAGCCCGCAGACCATTGCACAGTGCTGAAAACAGAATCGCATCCGCTTCCGCATCATGAAACGGCCCGCCGGCTGCACTGATCACACTGATACCGCGCAGCGGCAGCAGCACTGTAACCGGCCCACTCGAAACATTGATTCTCTCCGCCAGCATCTGACCCAGTTGCTCACACTCCACACAGGTCGTTCGCATCAGCGTAACCTGCGGATTATGCACATAAAATCTTCTGCCAGCATACTTCCCGGGAATCGTCTCCGGAGACCCGAAATTCACCATATCCAGACATCCCGGAGTCACAATGGCCGGAACCCCGCAGCGCGGAGCTGCAAAGCCCCGCTCCGGACCCGCCGACAATACACCGCCTGCCAGCTCATCCGCCAGCTCCGTCGTGGTCACATCCAGCACTCCCGAGACCAGACCACTCTCTATCAGTGACTCCATCGTCCGACCACCCGTACCATTCGCATGAAACACCAGGACCTCGTAACCAGCCCGCTCCAGCAGCGGCACCGCCGCATTGATACAGCCCGTCGTATTCCCGAACATGCTGGCCACAATCACAGGCCGTTCTCCAGCAACAGCCGGCTTCACGGAAACCATGCCACAGATCGCCCCCGCCGCCCGCGACAGCACCACACGAGAAATACGATTCAGTCCCGCGACGTCAACCACCGCCGGCATGATCGTGATGTCCTGAGTGCCCACGTAACTCCCGGTGTTGCCACCGGCCATCGTGCTGACAATCAACCGCGGAAATCCAATCGGCAGGGCTCGCATACCCGCAGACGCAATGGCCGTGCCACTGCTGCCACCCAGCGAAATCACACCCGCCAGACCATGCTCAGCACACAGCCTCGGTAAAAACACCGACGCCGCTTTCGCCATCGCGGAAACAGCAGTACCCCGATCCCGCTGCGACAGTACCACAGCAGGATCCAGACCCGCCGCAGACAAGGCAGCCTCCCTGCCTATGTCCGGAATCACCGTCGGTGCCGCCAGAGTCCCCGTATCTATCAGCACCGGAATATGGCCCAGTTCCCGAATCTGCTCCGCCACATACGCATGCTCAGACCCCTTGCTGTCCAGCGTTCCCAGAACCGCAATCTTCGCCATCTCCCGATCCTCCCGGTCAAACGCTGACAATGCACCCATGGTCGTTCCGCACATCATCAATGCCGCTGCGAACGACTGTTCCGCAAAAAGTAAAATCGGCCGTCTTCCGCTCCTCCCAGAAAGTCAGGCACCCCGTCCCCATCAAAATCCACCGTTGTCGGACTCACATCATGCCCTTCAATGTTGCGTTTTGCCAGAGTCCCTGCGGGAACCATGACCCACACACCCGAACCAGACTCCACACACCTCAGCAGATCCGCATTGGCAGAATTCAGCAGAAAATCCGTCAGACCATCACCATCCCAGTCCGTTGCACACAACTTGCGCCTGCCACTCTTCCCCGCCACACCGCTCGTCAGCCGAATCGGCTGACCCTGCTGATCCACAAAAGCCCGCCGCGGTGCCCGCAGAATCAGCCGATCATCCCGACGAACACGCTCAAAAAAAGCCAGATAACCCTCATGATCCAGCATCACCAGATCCATCAGACCATCACGATTCAGATCCACAGCAACCGGAGTCGTTCGCCACTGCGTCAGCAGTCCCGCACCCTCCGGTCGCAGCCAGCCCCACGCCAGCTCAGGCTGCGCACCAACCCACTCCACATCCACAGGTCGTGACTCCCTGAAACGCGGCTCCGCTCGAGTCCCCTCGTTCTTCAGCCAGCTCACACGGCCCAGGATCGAGTTGTAGATAATGTCGGGAAGACCGTCCGCATCCCAGTCCGCCACACTCAGAGTCGTATACCCCCACTTCGCCTCGGCCGGCCCCTGAATACTGCCGTTCAAACCCGCCTGAACACGAAACACATCACCCCCCACACGCAAACGCTCGCCCGCAGACCACCGCGGTTCCGCTACACCAGCACCACTCAGATTATGAAATACCTCGACATAACCCGCTGTATTGCCCGAGACAAGGTCTGTGTCTCCATCACCGTCCCAGTCCACACCCACCGGAGTCGCCAGCGCCCCACACTTCAACGCCTCAGCCTGCTGCCGAAAATACACCGGTGCCCGGAACACAGGAGCCCCCCGCTGACCCGTAACCGTCACGTTCTCCAGCAGCCCCACTCGACCATCCTCATCGCCCACCACCAGATCCACATCGCCGTCCAGATCCCAGTCTATCGCCACCGGAACAATCATCTGCAGATCCATCACCAGCGGCTGACCAGATTCCGCCCGCAGTCGCACACCCGCTGAATACTCAGGCTCCGCCCGACTGCCCACATTCTCAAACCACGTCAGACCGTCCAGAAACTCACCGCAAATCAGATCCAGATCCCCGTCACCGTCAAAGTCCTCAAAATTCGGGGATGGACAACCAAATACGTCCAGATCACGGCCCCCCGCCTGCACCCGAAACGGCTGCTCATACGCAGCAGCCGTTTCGCTGCCACGATTCAGAAATACATACACCCAGCCATGCAATGGCCCATTCACCCACTTCCCGGACTGATCCCACGCATCATCCCAGCCATAAAAACTCCAGTCCTCAATCGCCACGATCAAATCTGTTCGACCATCCGCATCGTAGTCGCAGTACCGCCACTGATTGTGACGCACCTTCGGCCCCTTCGGCTGACGCCCCTGAGGCTTGTGAAATGACGCGTCCACAGACAACTTCTTACGCTGCCCCAGTCCACCCTCGAAAATGCTGACATACTCGTACCCCGGAGACAGAATCCGCACCTGCCCACCCACATAACTGGGCATCACGTAATGCACAGTCCGACCCAGAAAACGCCCCGGCCGAAACACCGGAAACCGATGCTCCGACGTCCGACCCTCGGCATTCTCGAAAAACCACAATCCATTCGATGGCTTGTCCGGACAACTGACCACCAGATCCAGATCACCGTCTGCATCGGCATCCATCGGAATCGGCCACGCCCACAATCCCACCCCCAAATCCACTTCCAGGCCTGGATGGTGATAAACCAGTTGACGCAGTTCGTCCTGCCCCCCAGCAGGACACAACACTCCGCAGGCAACAAAACAAACTGCCGAAACGTGATAAAACAGCCTTTTTCGCCACTTTTCAGCCTGCATGCTCTGCTCCGAAATCACTTTTTGCGACCGCCCCACAACCAACCCAACTACCAAAACACACACAAAAAACAGAGATTCAAGCCAGCCCGAAAACGTTCTCTCGGATGACTTCCCGCATCCTCCAGACTCTGTGTACACCAGAAAACCGCAAAAAAGCCCGGAAATGCGGATTTTCTGAGATTCGATGGATTGACAGGCCGAAATCAGGGCGGTTTACTTCCGAGCAAAAACACCGAGGGATTTGTGCGAATCCAATCGTTCACCCTCATCCTCAATGTTCTTGAACTATGACCAGAAAATCGGAGATGCTCTGAGATGGCCAAAAAAGCAGTGAAGCCGAAATCGATTTCCAAGTCCGAAATCCTGAACTCGCTGGCTGAAAAGACAGGTAACAGTCGCAAGGAAGTCGGGGCCGTACTCGAAGCCCTCGAAGCCGTGATTACGGAAAATGTCTCCAAAGGCCCCGGGATCTTCACACTCCCTGGACTCGTCAAGATCTACGTCCACACCAAGCCGGCAACCAAAGAGCGTACTGGCACCAACCCACGGACCGGTGAACCCATCACCTATCCGCCAAAGCCCGCACGCAAGATGGTCAAGGTCAAAGCCCTCAAGAAGCTCAAGGACCTGATCTGACACCCTGAACACAAAAACAGGTGTGACGATCAATAATCCCACCTGATTCTGTGTTGCGTCCTCAAAACACCGGCAGCTTTTGCCGGTTACCTCCTTGACTGTCTGATTATCCCCTCCTAGCATTTGGTATACCGAAGCAAAAATCGGGCCAGATCTGTCCCGCTTTTCGCTTGGCTGGCGAACCTGAGCAGAATGCTCGGGACCCCGAACACAATTCGGAAACCAGCCTCCGGAAACCAGTCCGCAATTGGGGGGGGATTGTCATGCTGGTGCTGTCAAGGAAGGAAGACCAGTGCATCCGAATCAACGACAACATTGTGATTCGGATTGTGCAGATTCGTGGCGATCGCGTGCGTATCGGTGTCGATGCACCCCGAGACGTCGCGGTGCATCGCGAAGAAATCCTGCAGACACTGTTGCAGGAAAAACTCAAGTTTGGGCAGTCCAGTTCCGAAGAATCCAGCGACACAGTTCAGGCAATGAATTGATTTCGTTGTCTGGGATGCTTAAATATCGGTCTGCCCGGCCCCATCGTCTAGTTAGGTCCAGGACATCGGATTTTCATTCCGGTAACAGGGGTTCAAATCCCCTTGGGGTCATAACCTCGGTCTGCCAGATCGAGGTTTTTTTACGCGCTTCCCTCGGAATGGCTCCCTGAAAGACCCCCGCTGACAGGGAAACACACGTCCGTTCGCTTGCCTGCAGTTCACTGTTCCCCCTAAATTGCACCGCCTGTTTGCCCGGCAGGCCGCTTTGATAGAGGCGGCAGGCCTTTGAAGTTCTGATCGGAGCCGACTTTGGTCTCCCAGTCCATCAGGAATCAGTACATCGCCGACCCGGATGTTCAGCTCATGCTGAAGGTCTCCGAGGGCGACAATGCTGCATTCGAAGACCTCGTGCTCAGATACCAGGATCGCCTCGTTGGGTTTTTCTTCCACATCGTGCACGATCGGCCAGCCTCGGAAGACCTCGCTCAGGAAGTCTTTCTTCGAATATTCCGATCCCGTGAACGCTACGAGCCCACCGCCAGATTCTCAACGTGGCTGTTTCGCATCGCTCACAACCTCGCCAGCAATCATCGCCGCGGAAATCTGAAACGGCGAGAATTCTCCCTGGCATCCGGCTCCGGCAGCCACGAACAACTGACCGCCGACACCAGTCTCGCAGAAAAATCCGCCCTCATGCCCTCGCGACAACTCGACTCACTCGAAATGCGTGAAGTTGTCCGCTCCGCCATCGATGAACTCAGCGATCGACAGAAAACCGCAGTGATCCTGCATAAGTTTGAAGAGATGAGTTATGAGGAAATCGGCGAAATCATGGGACTGGGAACCGTCGCCGTGAAGTCCCTGCTCTCACGTGCTCGTATTCACCTGAAGGAAACACTGGAGAAATTTGCCTGAAAGAGCGCACTGATGAGCCCCTCTGAATCAGAATCAGAACATCATGAAGTTGACGCAACCCCGACCGATCCACGCCTCACCAGACTCGTCGCTTACCTCGACGGAGAATTGCCGGCAGAAGAATCTGAACTCCTCGAAAAAGAACTCGCAGCAGAACCTGCTCTCCGCAAAGCCGCTGAAAGCCTCGATCGCACGTGGCAGATGCTCGGAGCTCTCGAAGAAGCGGCGGCCAGC
Organism: uncultured Planctomycetaceae bacterium; assembly: GCA_903896675.1. Taxonomy (GTDB): domain Bacteria; phylum Planctomycetota; class Planctomycetia; order Planctomycetales; family Planctomycetaceae; genus SXXK01. The sequence goes on along the minus strand of CAITYU010000339.1, from coordinate 26 downwards.
GGAGAATTCACCCGCAAAACCCTGGC
>CAITYU010000338.1 GCA_903896675.1 uncultured Planctomycetaceae bacterium | reverse complement strand
TGCCGGCCCCGGTGCGGTGGATGCTGACGGGCGCGTTTCTGCTGGCCGGGCTGCGTTCGGGGCTGTTGACCAGTCCAGTTGCGCAGGGTCTGGCGATTGGCTGGCTGGCGTGGTGGATGTTCGGTCGTCGCGGGCAAACGGGAAATCGCGGGGCATCGCGAAATCGTCAGCCAGCGGCGGCGGGCAGGCGGCTGGACAGTACGCTGATCGTGCCGCAGCAATTGTCAGCCGTCGCGATTGCGACGGGCACGGCTGGAGCCCGGCCACAGCAGGCGGCACAGCCGCGACCGGTCGCCCAGCGGCAGTCTCGACCGACCGAGCTGACTCCGGATACGGTGCGCACTTTCACGTTCTCGCAGCGGTTGCTGAACGCAACGACGTCGATGTCGCTGGCGCTGCTGACGGCGGTGTTTGTGACAGCAGCCGTGTTTCTGGGCACGGAGATTCTCAGAACACCGGTGGAGGCTGTGTATTTTGGCACGGCGACGCTGCTGGCAGCGTGGCCATTGCTGCTGATCTCCAAGCTGTGGGAAGGTCGTCGCGGGGAATCACTGCTGCGACGGTTTGGGTTGGGAGTGTGCGGGCTGGGGGTCGGGGCGTTGTGTGGGGTGGTGGCCGAGTTTCTGCTGTTGATCAACAGCCCGGTCCCGTCGGGAATCTTTTTGGTGGATTCTGAGGGTTTGCTGGGGAACCGGGAGGCGGCTGGCCTGCGAGTTCTGCAGGGGGGCTATCCCACGATTATGGGCTTTTCCCTGTTCTTTTGCCTGCTGTTTATGCTGCGACGCTGGTGGCTGCAGGCTGACAATTTTCGTGCGGCGCGGTTTCGGATTGGCACATCGATTCTGACCCTGATTGTGGGGGGAATGGTGGCGCTGATCGTGCCGTTTCCGACAGCTTTGGGATCAACTCTGGCACTGGCGGTCTCGGTGGTGCTGCAGGTGTCGTCCGTATGGACGCCCCCGGAGCTCCGGGATCGCTGAAATTTCAGGAATTCCGCCGGTCGAACGGGATTTGCTGCATCGCAGGACGTGCGGCAGCAACTTAGAATTTGCGAGTGCGGTGTGTCTGTCCCGCAGGAATAAGTCCTATGATGATTTTGTTTCCCATTCTGCTGGTACTGGTCAGCAGCGGTGCCCTCGTGTTGTTTGTGCTGCTGGTGGGCTATGGTGGCCTGCTGCTGGTCAGGTATTTACTGCGCAGTCTGCAGCACAGTGCAGCGTCACCGGTGTTTGTGCCCCAGCCGGTGCAGGCATCTGTACGGCCATCACAACAGCCTCAGCAGGCCCGACCCGCTGCAACCAACCGCGGTTCAGTGCTGCGTGGAACAATTCTAAGTGTACTGGGACTGTCTGTGGGAGTCGTGCTGCCGCTGTCCTGGTTTTCAGTGCGGCGGGTGGAAGTCGTTTCTTCGCTGGAACAGTCGGCCATTCGTCAGACGCAGCAGTTTGCAGATCGCACACAAATTTTGCGCGACGATGTGTCGCAGCCGCAGGCGAACGGGATTCCATGGCAGCCTGATCCTGGGGCGACGGCGGTACAGGCCGATGAACAGGCTGTGCAGCCGGTGGTGTCCGATCGTCCGCAGTTGCTGGAAGTCGCCAGTCAGATTGGTCAGCTTTTCCAGTCACAACTGAAGCGAACTGCGGAGATCGGCGTCAGTCCGGCAGAGGTGACGGGGGGTCCTGAAGCGGACGCGGGTACTGCCGGCGAATCGGCGGATGGTGACGTGGTGGTGTATCAGTTTTCCGAGCAGATGCTGGCGGATTTGTTTGGTTCGGAAGCGATTGACACGCTGCGATCGATCAGCCAGCAGATGCCACCGGGGATTCGCAATTCGTATGCATTGATTCCGTTGCCGGGTACGGTGGGTGCGACGGTGCCGCCGATGAAGCCATTGCTGGCCAGCAGCGGTTTGCGATCGCTGGCGGATTCGCTGGTGCAGTTATTGAAGACGGGTCCGGCGGACGGTCAGCAGGCGTCTCCGGGGCCAGCGAAGTCATTGCAGCAGCAGCCGGAGGTACCGGCGTGGGTCCATCAGCCGGCGGCGGGCCACCGCGTGGCTCGAGCGGAAATATTACCTGGCGAGGACACGGAGGAGAAGGTGCGGGAATCCGTGGAGGAATTACTGCTGCAGGAACTGCGGTCGTCGGCCGCATGGATCCCGGCAACACTGCGGCAGTCAGCACTGCAGGCGAACGTCACAGTAGCGGCTGGAAGTGTCAGTGGCCTCGTGCGGAATCGCTTTGAGCGAGTGGAGACTCTGGACGAGCCGATTGACGGAGCGAGTCAGTTGCAGGTCATCTGGACAGAAATTGAATTGCCGCAGGGCCAGTTATTAAGTCAATTGTCGCTGGCGGCTGGTACGAACCGTGGCCGGTTGCTGGTGGTGGGTGTGCTGGTGATCTGGCTGGGTCTGGTCGTGGCAGCCATTTCGTCGCGGCTGTGGACTGCAGGCGGCCTGGTAGCCCGTATGTTTTCACTTGGAACCGGGGTCATGTCGATTGCACTGCTGGTGGCGGTGGTACTGGTACCGTTGCAGGCGGTGCGCGGCGTCGTTCCGGGCGAGGGCAGTGCCATGAATGGCACGGTTGTCTGGTACGGCCCAGCCAGCGACGTAAGGATCACGCTGTGACTTGCGTGTCTTTGCTCAGGCACTACCCGCTCACCCCCGCCCCAATCCAAAACACTCGGCGGTTCTTCCGGATCAAGGCGAAATCCTGAGCTCAGCGGCAGCCTGCATTGCCCGGGTGTTCACCCTCCTCGGGAGGGCGAAACTCCCGCTGAGCCGAACTCCTCAGCACGCCGATGTATCCCCCGGTGCGGCGGGAACCTCACTCCTCCGAACGGGGGGACTTTGCGATTACTGAACACTGAACACTGACGTCCGGCTCGGCAGGAGCCTCGCCCTCCCAAGGTTGACCGGCTCGGCACGCGCACTTCAGTTGACGTTGGGCGATTCTTCCGCGTCATTCCGCGTCTTTCTGCGGCAAAAAAACCGCCCTGCCCTGCCCTGCTGCGCGCAAAGAAAAACCTTCGAAGCTTATCGCCTCGAAGGTTCATCTTTGCAGCAAGGTCTCTCAGGCACTTGCTGAATCGTCGGCTCGGTTCTCAGGCGAGCCGCCTGTCTCTCTGAACTTGCCATCGCTTTCTCAAGGCGACAGCCGGGTTTTGGGTTCTCAGGCCAAAACCCTGATTGCTCTCGTCAGAAGTTATATGCAACCTCTGTACCAAAGGCAAAAATCGGCGGCGTTTTTCTGCCGAAGCAGCAGGCAGCACCACGCAAACCGAGTGTGAGCAGCAACTTGCAGCGAATCCATCCGAAAAATCAGGCCCCATTTTTTTTCGCGACCGCAGCCGGCACACAGATTTTGTAATTTTTACAACGCCTGCAGCCGCCGTGAGATTGTAAGAATTACAATCGGTGCCGGAATTACAACACACCGTCCCGCCCCCCAGTCACGCAAAATTCCAATCGCAGAATGGGGGGGGGGGTAATGCGGCCAGTTGCCACAGTCCCCCTCCAACGCAACAGGGGCTGCCGCAGTAATCTGCAGGCAGCCCCTGGAGGGATTTTTCATGATTGTGGTCAGGCAATGCTTCAGCCGGCTTTGCGCAGACCTTCGGTCATGGGCAGGATGACGGGGCCGGAGCCTTCGCGGGCGGCGGCGTCAATGAAGGCTTCAAAGATCTGCAGGTCCAGTGCCGATGCTGTCGAACTTTCCGGATGCCACTGCACGCCCAGACAGAACCAGTCTTCCTCGATGGATTCATAGGCTTCAATCACGCCGTCCGGGCAGGTGGCACTGACGCGGAAGCGGTGCGACAGATTGTTGACTGCCATGTGATGCGCACTGTTGACTCGCACTTCACCCGGTCCGTAGATGGCGTCAAGGCGAGTTCCCGGGACGATTTCCAGCACATGTCGCAGATTCTGTTCGACCGGGTCGCGATGGTGCAGTGCGCGGGGTACGTCTTCCGGAATGTGCTGATACAGAGAACCACCGCACAGCACGTTGACCAGCTGCATGCCACTGCCGATCGCCAGGATCGGCAACTTGCGCTGAATGGCCAGCTCGGCCACGCGACGGTCAAAGTCTTCGCGACGACGCGGCATGACTCGCACCGAAGGATGCTGATGCTGTTTCTGGCGAGTCGGGTCGAGGTCGAGGGTGCAGCCCGACAGCACAACGCCTCCGACAATGTCCATCATCCGAAGAATGTCATCATCCTGCTGCACAGGTGCCATCAGGTATGGCAGGCCACCTGCAGCAGACACACAGTCGTAGTATCCAGTGTTGAACCAGCTCAGGGCCGCCCCGTTGTATCGCTCCGGTCGAAAATCCCCGGTAATGCCCACCATGGGCCTGACAGTGCTCATGAATCAGATTCCTTCCTGCAATTGAACTACAGCAGCCACATCCGTGGGCCACCGTTCCGGTGCAGGCATCGCGGGCGATTGCGGTGCAGTGTCAGCAACTGGGAAACCTGCGTCACGAGGGTGACGGCGAGCGGACATCCAGCGCCAATGAGGCTGGCAGCGACTGCAGGGAAGCGGCGTCTGCAGCTTCGATGCGGTCTTGCCAGACTGGCGACGGACAGCAGCAGATTCCCTTCTGCAGAACTGACCGAGATCGTCCGACCGATTCCTGCGGTCGGCATTTCGTCCTAAAGACCCCCTTCAGGACTGCTTTCATCGCAAACCATCCTGCCGCGATGAAAGCGGGCGGAAGAGTACAGCGGCAGAATCTGCCTGTAAACAAGATCCGCCATTTTGTGCCAAATACTTTCTGAGGCACAACATCCAGGGGCGACTGAGCCTTTCCTGCCCCCTACCCCACCACCGGCTCGCCCCTTTCCCACATTCCTGGGGACTGTGATGGTGCATCCGGCCAATTTTTGCTGTAGAGTGTGGTTTCCGGGTTGCAGACCATGATTTGAGTGCCACGGGTAGCAGCGAGACTGGGCGATGCCGATCAAAGTACAGTGTACGGGGTGCCAGGCCAATCTGAGTGTATCGGATCAGGCAGCGGGCAAGGCGGTGAAGTGCCGGCAGTGTGGTGCCAGGGTGCAGGTGCCGGGCGCGGCGTCTGCGGCGGCGGGTGCGGCCACGACCAAAACGCGTGCCCCCCGGAAGGCTCAGGATCCCGACGACCTGTTTGGCGACATCAATCTGAACCAGCTGGAGGACACGAAGAAGAAGGTGTGTCCGGGCTGTGCGAATCCGGTGAAGGACGAGGACATTGAGTGTCCGAAGTGTGGCGTGAACATCGGTACGGGAGTGCTGAGTGATCGCCAGCGGATCAAGCGTGAGCGGAAGGGTCCGCCGCCTGAAGAGTTCTACCGGGACGTCTGGAGCAACGCGTGGAAGTTCTTCAGGAAGCACTGGACCTATGCGATTCGCACGACGCTGATCTGGTCGATGTGTGTCAGCATGGCGTTGACGTGTGCCTACGCATTGAATTTCTATGTGACGAAGCGTCAGGCATCGCTGGAAGAGATGGTGCAGAAGGAGCGTGCGAACATCACGATCATCGGAGATCGGCTGTTCATCAAGGTGCCGGAGGGCAAGGGGAACAAGGTTGAGTTTGACGGCAAATTTTATCAGCAGGACGCGTCGATCTGGGCGCCGCATGTGCAGCCGTGGACAGAGCCACCGTCGATGTTCTGGATCTTCATGACGGCGGCCTTTTCGCTGGGCTTTGGCGGGTGGTTCTGGACGCTGGCGACGACGATCACGAACACCACGATGGCGGGTGAGAAGCGAGTGAAGCGGTTCAATTTTGACTTCTTCGCCAATCTGACGCTGGGGATTCGTTTTTTTGCGTGGCCGACGGTGCTGATGCTGCCATTTTTTCTGGTGGCGGGTGGCGTGGCGGCATTGAATCCGCTGGTGGGTGGGATCCTGGCGGCGGTCTTCCTGATTTTCCCGGTGCTGGTGTTGCCGGCAGCGGTGGTGCACATGGCGCAGAAATTTTCGTATCGCGCATGGCTGTTGTTCTGGATGGCGCGTGACTTTGGTCGTTCGCTGGGGGCTTCGCTGTATGTGTTTATGATGATGTTGTTTCTGGTGTTATTGATTCCGGGCGGTGTGGCCGGGGCGGCGGCGGCGACGTCGGGGCGATTGGTACCGTGGCTGCAGGCTCAGGAGTTGGCAGCAACGGACTGGCTCAGTTCCAACGTGATGGCATTGGAGGCGGGTGGCAACATGCGATTTCTGATGTTTCAGATGCCGCTGGTGTTTTCCTCATCGTTTGTCTTTTTCTGTGTGCTGTTTGGCCTGATTTCGTGTCAGGTGGTGTTCATGATGCGAGTGATTGGGTTGTACGGACTGTATTTCCGTGCGGACCTGTCGATTGTGAACGAGTTCCCGGATTTCGAGCGGGCGACGTTTGGTCCGCGGTATCTGGCGTTTCTGGTGGACCTGATCATTATGGCGCTGTTGACGGGCGTGGGGATGTTCATTGGCCAGATGTTTGGGTTTCTGTTCAGCATGTATGGCTGGTCCTTTGCGGCTCAGGGGGCCCTCGGCGCGGGTGCCCTCGCTTCGCTGATTCTGTGGGGCATGTACTTTACTTTGGGTGAATCCGGTTCAGCCCGGGCGACTTTGGGCAAGTGGAGCATCGGGATCGTGGTGATGCAGGACGATGGCCTGCCGATTCCGATGCCGTTGTCGCGTGATCTGGCCTTGAAGCGTGCGGCCAGTGCGTTTTTATCGCTGCTGACTTTGTGTCTGGGGTTTCTGTCGTGTGTGTGGCGTGAGGACCGGAAGGCGATGCACGACGCGATGACCAAAACGAAAGTTGTCTGGCAGCCGGAGACGACCTGATCCCACCAAAGCTGAGAAATCCCTGTAAAACCTTCGTTTTTGCGGGGTAAATCCCAACAATTTGGTGCAGTTGGCGTTGGAAATTGCCGATCACGCTGGAAATTTGCCCGGTGCCGGAATATGCTGCGAGGTCCCAGTATTTGGGGAATTCGCGTTTCCTTCAGTCTGACCATTTCGAAATTTTTCCACCGCTATGCCCAATTCAGCGTCCGCCGAGAAATCACTTCGCAAAGCCAACGTTCGTCGCGAGCGGAACCGTCAGCAGCGCAGTACGCTGCGAACGACGGTCAAGCGTTTCCGTATTCTGCTGGGCACCAAGCCTTCGCAGCAGGACGCTGACACTCAGTTTTCGCTGGTCGTGAAAGCGCTTGATCAGGCTGCAGCTCGCAAGCTGATCCACAAGAACACGGCTTCCCGCGTGAAGTCTCGTTTGGCCGCCCTGAAGAAGAAGACCTACGTCGGCTGAACTGGCCTGACGTGAATTTGGTCTGACTTTGCAGCAGCAAACTGTCGACCCGGCATCCTGATCAGGGATGCCGGGTTTCGTCGTTTACAGCGATCGGATCGCAGGACTGGCCTGATGGGACCCATAGGACTTATGGGTCTTATAGGTCTTATGGGACCTATGCCCCCGGCTTTTCGTGGGTGCCGTTCCTTGATTTGCCACCTGTTTTTCAGTATGCTTTGCCCTCTGTTCCTTCATTTCCACCGTCCCGGTCGCCCGGGAATTTGCAGGGTTTTTGTTCCATGACCGACACCACCAACGGAAAACTCAATCGCAAGCTTCGGATGGCTCTGGTTGGCGGTGGTCAGGGTGCGTTCATTGGTCGGGTGCATGCGACGGCGGCGGTTTTGGACAACCGTGCGGCTTTGGTGGCTGGGGCGTTATCGTCGGATCCGGTCAAGGCCAAAGCCAGTGCTCCGGCGTACGACATTCCGGCATCGCGGGCGTATGGTTCGATTGACGATTTGATCGCGGGTGAGCTGGCCTTGCCGGCGGATCAGCGGATCGATTTCGTCAGCGTGGCGACTCCGAATCACACGCACTTCCAGATTGCCAAAGCGGCGGCGGCAGCGGGATTCAATGTGATCTGTGACAAGCCGATGACCTTCGACTTTGCTCAGGCGGAAGAACTGGTGAAGGTGGTGGAAGCCAGTGGAGTGGTTTTCGCTGTCAGTCACAACTATACGGGTTACCCGCTGGTCCGTCAGGCGCGTGAGATGATCCTCAGCGGCGAGCTGGGCGAGATCAACGCGATTCGTTCGAATTACATTCAGGGCTGGCTCAGGACGCGTCTGGAAGCAGCGGACCAGAAGCAGGCTGCGTGGCGTACGGACCCCAAGCGATCGGGTGCGGCCGGCTGTTTCGGCGACATTGGGACTCATGCGTACAATCTGGGCCGTTACATGACGGGGCTGCTGCCGTCTGAAATTTCCTGCAATCTGAAGATCTTCGCGGACGGTCGTGCACTGGACGATTATGGTCATGCGGTGGTGCGTTATGAAAACGGCGCGATTGGGACGGTGACGGCCAGTCAGATTTCGCATGGTCGTGAGAACGATCTGTTCATTGAGGTGGACGGCACGAAGGGTGCGTTGCAGTGGCGTCAGGAAGAGCCGAACGTGATGATTGTGCGCCGCAACGGATCGCCGCATCAGATGTATACTCGTGACCCCAATGCTCCTTTCATGAACACGATGGGTCGTGAGGCGTGTCGATTGCCGTCGGGTCATCCGGAAGCGTTCTTTGAAGCATTTGCCAACGTGTATCGTTTCGCCTACGACTCGATGGTTGCTCGTGCCACCGGTGGCAGTTTTGAATCTCGCAATACGATTTACCCGAACGTGTACGACGGTGCCGAGGGCATGTATTTCATTCAGCAGTGTGTGGCCAGCAGCCAGCAGAACGGTGCGTGGTTGCCGGCGCTTTACGCCGGGGCTCGCCACTGAGCTGCCGCGTCGCTGTGGTGTTCACGCTGGACCATACTCATGTCGCGCGTCATTCAATCGGATGAGTTCCGCGACCTGTGTCAGAGGCTGCAGCGTCAGCCTGCGAAAGACGGTACGGGTGACTGGCCTGCGCAGCAGTTGCAGTGGCTGGGCGATGCGGGTGGCTGGCGGTGGAACATGCCGCAGTCCTGTGGAGGACTGGGATGTTCGTCCGTGGAGATGCTGCAGATTTACCGGGACCTCAGTGCCTGCTGTCTGACGACGGCATTTGTGCTGACTCAGCGAAATGCGGCTTGTCAGCGTCTGTTGCAGGCTCGAGAGGGCGTTGTTTCCACGCAGTTGCTGCAGGATCTTGCAGCTGGTCGTGTGATGGCAACCGTGGGGATTTCGCACCTGACGACTTCGCGGCAGTATCTGGCAAATCCGGCCGTGCTGGCTGAGCCGGTTGCGGGTGGTTGGGTGTTGACAGGTACGGTGCCGTGGGCCACGGGAGCTGCCAGCAGTCAGTTGCTGGTGACGGGAGCGACGACGGAGTCGGGTTTGCAGTTACTGGCGGTCGTTCCCTTGCCGCAGGATGCGGTGTCGGTGGGTGTGCCGGCGGAGCTGCTGGGTTTGAGTGCAGCGTGTACATCGGAGGTGCGGTTATCGGGTGTGTATGTGCTGGAGGGCGATGTGTTGCAGGGTCCTGCTGAGCGGGTGTTATCGGGTGGCTCAGGGTCGGCTCCGGCGGCCGGTTCGCTGTCGACATCCGCGGTGGCTCTGGGATTTGCGGAGGGGGCTCTGGCGGGTTTTTCGCAGGAAGCGGAGCTGCGTGGTGAGCTTGTGCCGTATGTGCAGCGACTGCGGCAGGAGTCGCGGGAGTTATGGGAGCAGTTATTGCGGAGTGCGAATGGTGTGGGCGAGCTGACGGCCGAGCAGCTGCGTGGGCGATCCAATTCGCTCGCGCTGCGCACGGCTCAGGCGTGGCTCGCTGCGACTCGCGGTGCCGGCTATCAGCGAATTCATCCGGCGTCGCGAGCGGTGCGTGAAAGTTTGTTCTTTCTGGTGTGGTCATGTCCGCAGGCGGTGCTGGAGTGGCAACTGCAGGAATTGACGATGGACTGATTTTCAAATAGGGGCAGCTCTATGAACCATGTCGTGAACGTTGAGTTTCAGACGGCGGTTGCCGCGGCGCGTGAGGCGGGACAGATTCTGCTGCGTTATTTTGGCATCAAGATGGATGCCCGCATGAAGAGTTTTGCGAATCTGGTGACGGACGTTGATGTTGCTGCCGAGCGTTGTATTGCGGCCATGATTTCGGAGGTATTTCCGGACCACGCGATCTGGGGTGAGGAGGAGCAGGCGGGGGACAGGAATGCTGAGTATTTGTGGGTCGTGGATCCCCTGGACGGGACGACAAATTACACACACAAGATCCCGCATTTTGCGGTATCGATTGCCCTGCTGCATCATGGTCAGCCGAAAATGGGGATCGTGTGGAATCCGGTCCGCGAGGATCTGTACGCGGCGCGGCTGGGTGGCGGGGCGTATCACAATGGTCGTCGACTGCACGTCAACAGTGAAGCCACGCTGGATCAGTCGCTGATCGGGACCGGATTTTACTATGACCGTGGAGCCATGATGGAAGCGACGCTGGGGGCGATTGGCGATTGTTTCCGGCAGAACATTCACGGCATTCGTCGATTCGGTGCAGCCTCACTGGATCTGGCGCACGTGGCCGACGGATTGTACGGGGCATTTTTTGAGTATCAGTTAGCCCCGTGGGACTTTGCGGCCGGGCAATTGCTGGTGACGGAGGCTGGTGGGCGTGTGACCGACTGCAGTGGAAATCCGCTGGCGATGCGTGAGAGCACGATCCTCGCATCGAACGGATTGCTGCACGATCAGATGCTGTCCATCGTGTCGCCTCGAGTGGGCACGTGGTAGCTGTCTGCCTGCATCCGGGTCACGGATCTACCGACGACCACATTCGGGCTGGTCATCGACAAACGTGGCCATGATGACGCCTGTGTTTGCGACCCGCCTGAAGTGTCAGTTGCGGCAACCGCCGGTCCTCTGCCGGGCATCCTGAGCCTGCGGATCAGGCGGGTTGTGAACGATGAGCCTTTGTCAGCCGAGCGTCCCCACAACCTCTGCGGTCAAGCCCCCCCAGAGAACTGAGAACTGAGAACTGAGAACTGAGTAACTCCCGGCGGCTCGTCTGGGTACGCCCAAACGATGCCTCTTTTGCCTGTATTTCGGGGTTCAAAAATACTCCGATTCTCCTACGATATTCCGTGTTCTTCGGTGTTCTTCCTTGGCGAAAAAAACACTTCGTGCCGTCCCTTCGTTCCTCGGGCTTCCCCCCGAGGCGACCAGCAGTCATTCGTTCAGGCTTAACCCCCCTGCCCCCTGCCCCCTGCCCCCT
>CAITYU010000337.1 GCA_903896675.1 uncultured Planctomycetaceae bacterium | reverse complement strand
TTGATTTCGCGGGATCTGGAGAACATTTGCCTGAAGTGTCTCAGTCGGGAAGCGCGGGATCGGTATGCGACAGCGGAAGCACTGCGGGAAGACCTGCAGAGATTCGTGGATGGTCGACCGGTGACAGCGAGGCCGCTTGGTGCGACAGGTCGTCTGTTTCGCTGGGTGCGACGCAATCGTTTGCTGGCATTGAGTCTGGTGCTGGTGCTTGTGCTGTTGCTGGGTATCAGTTTGCAGTCGGTGCTGTTTGGTTATCGGCAGCGGGGTTTGGTTTTCGAGGCCCGTGCGGCGGCGACGTCGGCGAAGGCTGCAGAGCAGATTGCGAAAGGTGCTGAGGCCAAGGCGCAGCAGTCATCCGATGAACGGCGTAAGCAGTTGTTTAAGACGATGCGGGCGATGGACGACATGATCGAGGTGTTTGGGGGGCTGGATACTCATGACCAGACCATTTCGGCTCCTGCGAGGCGCAGTTTTTTTGCTGTGGCAATTCAGGCCTACGAAGATTATCTGGCTTTCAGCAGTTCGAATGGCAAGGCTGATCCGGCAGATGTGAGGGTTGTGATGCGGGTGTGCTGGCTGCGGGAGCGATTGCAGCCGGGATCGGCGAAGGAGGAGGATCTGGCGTGGGTTGCCGGGGTGATGCAGCAGCTTTCAGAGTCTGAGGAGTCGCAGGATTCACTGGATCTGGAGGCTCGCCATACGGAGGTGCAGGCGATGCATGCGGAGGCGCTGGGGCGGTATACTGAGGCTGCCGATTTATGGCACCGTGTGGCGGAAATCATAGGGCGTCTGGCTGAGCTGAAGAATCCACCGCAGCTTGACCTGCACCGTCACTACCGCTTGAAGGCGGCAATTCTGATGAATTGTGCCCGCCAGCAGCTGGCGGCTGATGAATTCGCGAAGGCAGCGGACACAGTGGGGCGGGCGATTCAGGTTATCAGCGAGATTCCGCGGGATGATCCCGAATGGGCAGTGGATGTGGTACGACGCCTTGAGTATTCAATTCCTCTGGCACAGTTGTTGTACGGATCAGGCCAGCGGAGCCGCGCGGTGGCGACGATTGAACGTTCGCTGTCTTTGTATGCTGATACGCAGTTTGTGGATCCGCGTTTGCAGGCGACCGCAGATGGCTTGCAGCAGCGACTGCGCAGTCTGCGAGCCGAGGTCACTGGTGAAGCCGATGGTGCTGTGCCGTAATTGTGCAGGGTGAGTGTCTATTTCGTCTCAGCCGGCCATACCGACGGCGTCGTTCAGGATGCCGACGTAAATCATTGCGATGCGGAAGATGAAGTACACGATCAGCCCGGCTGTCAGAAACCAGACCAGCCCTGAGAGGGCTTTAGTGAGTCTGGTCATGCTGCGGCGGGCTTCATCGTGAAACAGCAGGCTCAGGCGATCCAGTTGTTCGGGTACCGTCCCGGATTCCTCGGCCGTCGCCACGATCTGCAGAAACTCGGTGGTGAACAAACCGGAGCGGGACAGTGCATCCGTGAGGGTTTCGCCTGCCGAGACGTCTCGCCAGATGCCGGGACCGGCAGCAAGGAATGCTCCGTTGCCAGCAGCCTGCAGGCTGCATTCGAGCGACGGGCGGATTGACATGCCGGCTTTCTGAGTGAGAGCAAAGCACCAGGCGAAGCGGGCGATGGCGAAGGATTGCAGGCAGGTACCGAGAATCGGGATCTGAATCAGCCACGGATCCAGCATCTGCTGTCCGGTGAAGCTGTTGCGGGAGTATTTCCAGAGCAGGACGAGGGCGGCTGCGATGGCGGCCCAGCCGCCGATCCACGTCAGTGCTCCGGATGTTCCTGCCAGCCCGAGGCCGGTGACGTCAAAGGGGCGTCCGTCCTTGCCGGCTGGAGGAAGAATGCCGAGAATGAAGATCAGCAGTCCGATGATGCCGATGGCGGCAATCAGCTGAATTACGGGCCACGCTGCCGACGACCGAAAGTCCCTTTGCATGAGAAGGCGGTCTTCGTAGTACTTTGCCAGCGACTCGAATACCTCGGGCAGATGTCCGGTTTGTTCTCCGACATCAACCAGAGCGCAATACAGTTCAGGAAACAGGGGCTGCTGCGATCGGACGGCTTCGGCGAGGGATTGTCCGCCCGAAATTCCGCTCTTCAGCCGTTCGACAGCGGGTGCCAGTCGTTTATCTCCGGATTGTTTTGCGGATGTCAGCAGTGACTTACGGACTTCCACTCCGGCTTCCAGCAGTCTGGCCATGGATCTGGAGAAACCCGCCAGCGCCGGCCATGAAAGATCCGGATTTCGCAGCATACGAGGAGCCTTCCGGAATCAGTCGAGTTGGATGCAAACCTGCCCG
>CAITYU010000336.1 GCA_903896675.1 uncultured Planctomycetaceae bacterium | reverse complement strand
GGCACTGCTCGCAATGAATACAGTCGCCTTGAAATCCTCGTCCGCCCCTTTTCAGACGTTTACATTCTGGAGGTGGCCACGAAGGGTACCATTCGCAATCGTGAAAGTCTGAATCGTTCCAGGCACGAGTTTCTGCGCGAGGCTACCGTTGAATCGCTCCGCCGTGCCGTCGACAGCACAGTACTGGAATTTGCCGAACAATACTCAGCGCACGCCTGAATTCACAACCACTGCACGGTCATCGCAACCACGCAGGCCACGATCAGCCCCAGAAAGCACCAGCCTGTGCTGGTCACCAGCAGGCCCGTGCGTGCCGTTCCCATGGTCCGTTCATCCCGCGCCAGCAGCAGCAGGGCCACAGCATGCAGCGGCAGCAGGACCGCATTCACCACCTGACTGGAAAACATCAGCGGCAGCAGCGGCAGGCCCGGCAGTACCACCACGCTGGCGGCCGCCACCGTCAGCCCGATGAAAATGGCATAGAATGTCTGGAACCGATGTGAGTCCAGATCCAGCGATGCCGCGACTCCGATCCCTTCGGCAATCGAATAGGCAGTGGCCAGAGGTACGACCGCGGCGGCCAGCAGCGATGCCCCCAGCAGTCCCAGCCCGAACAGCAGCTTTGCCCACGAACCAGCCATCGGCTCCAGCGATCTGGCGACATCCGCCGCTTCTGCCACGTGCACACCGTGCGGATACAGCGTCGCTGCGCACGCCACGGCAATAGCCATACCGATCACACCGGTCAGCACGGAACCGGCCGTCACCTCAAAACGCTCCACCGGCAGATCTGCAAGGCTGATCTTCTTATCGACGGCATACGACTGAATAAAGGCCAGTCCCCATGGGGCCAGTGTGGTTCCCAGGGTAGCCGTCAATACCACCCACCCATCGTCCGTCACCGGCAGCCGGGGAATCAGGGATCCCCGCAGGACCTGCCCCCAGTCCGGACCAGCCAGCAAACCATCCACCAGATACAGCGCCAGCGTTGACGAAATCACCAGCAGGACTCCTTCCACCCGGTGGAAGGAGCCCAGCACCACAACAACGGAAATCAGCACCGCTGCAGCCGGAGCACTCAGCCATGCCGGAATCCCGGCCAGCTCGGCCGCAGATGCAATTCCGGCATATTCGGCACAGATCGTGCCAAAGTTGGCGAACAACAGCCCCGCAGCCGCCAGCCAGCCGGCACGACGCCCCCAGCGCAGTCGCAGATTCGCCACAAATCCCAGACCCGTCGCCGCACCAATCCGCACCGCCAGCAGATGAAACCAGATCAGCAGTATCGTGGACACCGGGATAATCCAGAGCAACTGGTACCCATGCTCTGCTCCCAGCACTGCATACGTCCCGATTCCCGCCGGATCGTCATCCGACAGTCCAGCCAGCAGCCCCGGCCCCAGCACCGCCAGAAAGGCCACCAGAGCACTGCGACCACCCGAACGAATGCCCGCAAATCGCCGACTGATTCCACGACGGGAATGCCGTGCATGAGATCCATGACGTCTGCCATCCCGCCCTGCCATCTTCGCTCCCCCAGTAGCAGATCACAGGGCAGATCAGCGGCCCGAT
>CAITYU010000335.1 GCA_903896675.1 uncultured Planctomycetaceae bacterium | reverse complement strand
TGTCGTTCCTCGCAAACACACTGCGCATCGCAAAGGCCGGATGCGACCAGATGGTCATGCGACGCTGCACGGGGCGCGTCGGTTCCACCAGCTTCGCCCGACTCAGCTCCTCATAGCCCGTAGCAGTCAGTTTCGCAATAATCAGATCGCCCTGTTCGTTGTGCAGAAACATTCGGTCGCCCTGCGGCACCAGAAACGCATTCCACCAGCGACCACTGCCCGTCGCCTGCAGAGTCTCCCACACACGCACCCCGTCCCCCGTCCGCAAACAACGCAATTGGCCATAACTGCAAACGCCAAAGATGTGCTCCGGAGTGACCACCGGGGTGGGCATGATGGAGTGCAGGCCGTCCGTGTCCTGCTCGCTCGTCCCCTTCCCCTTCCACACCACCTCAGCCGATTCTGCTCCCACCTTCAGCATCAGTGGGCCATCGTAAAACGCCGTCAGAAACAATCGATCATCCAGTTTTCGCGGCATCGGGACCGTCAACCCGTAACGAATGGACCACGGATGCTGCCACAGCAGTTTCCCATTGGCCGGATCCAGCGCTGCAACAGCCCCCGGATGCCAGATGATCAACTGGCGACGACCGCCGAATTCGTAAATCACAGGCGGACAATAGCCAACACCCGCGTCCTCCAGAGCACGCCAGATTTCCCGCCCCGTACGTCGGTCAAAACTGACAATCAACGCGCCCTGCTCACCGCCCACCAGAGTAATCAACTGGTCGCCGTCCACCAGCGGTGAAGCGGCCATGCCCCACGTCGGCAGCTTTGTCCCAAAATCCTTCTGAAACTCCTTCGACCACTGCACCGCACCCGTCGCCGCATCGAAGCAGAACATATGCCCCTCCGCGCCAATTGTGTAACACAGTCCGTCGTGAATGACGGGGGTTGTGCGAGGCCCAGCGGGGTAACTGACCGTGTAACGCACCGGATGCTGATGCTTCCACAGCTCGCGACCAGTCTCTGCGTCCACACACCACACACGCTCCAGACCCTCATCCGCCAGACGGTCCGTCACATACACCCGACCGTCCGCTACCGCCGGCCCGGAATACCCCTCGCTGATCGGAAACGACCATGTGCGAGTCAGCAGGCCGTCTGTGGAGAATTTCTCCACAATGCCCGTCTCACGCCACACACAATCACGCTGCGGGCCACCCCACTGCGGCCAGTCATCCGCCGTCAGTACTCCCTGAACAGCCACAAACACCAGCACGCAGCACATTCCAATCCGGCAAACACCTCGCAACATCACCGCACTCCCCCGTCGCAGAATCTGTCCCCAACACCACTCACCCACCACCCTTGTATCACATTCTCACGCAAAACACAGTGCATATCGCGAGACCACCCGGCAAAGGGCCCTGTGAAAAACACAGCGATCAAGCGGTAGGCCACTGTGCAATGCTGCTGGAGTTGCATCACAGCGACACACGCACGCCTGCAGGGCCGGCCTCAGTAAAGCCAGATGCGTCAGCACCCGGTCCCCGCTTTCAGAGACCACTGCGAAGGCTGGCTCAGCAGCATCGCCCACAATCAGCAGCGATCCGCTGGAAACGGCAGCACTTCCGCGATCTGCTGCGCTCCCGCCGCAATCATCACCAGACGGTCAAATCCCAGAGCCACACCCGAACAGGCCGGTAAACCAAATTCCATCGCCCGCAATAAATGCGACGCACCAGGCAGCACCGATCCGTCAACCGCAGCACGCTTCTGATTCTGCTCGCCGTCCCGCCGACGCAACTCCGCAGCATCAGTCAACTCCTCATAGCCGTTACACAGCTCCACTCCCCGGATGTACAGCTCAAAGCGACGAGCCAC
>CAITYU010000334.1 GCA_903896675.1 uncultured Planctomycetaceae bacterium | reverse complement strand
GAATCCGGTGACGCCGTTGACAACGGCAGTGCGAAATTAGGGGCGGTTGTCAGTTGTCAGTTGTCAGTTGTCAGTGGTCAGTGGTCAGTGGTCAGTGGTCAGAGTGGGTAAGACTCGTGCCGAGGACAAAACCGTAGCCTGGGCTTTAGCCCGGGCAACTGACGCACCCCACCACCCAAAAAACACTGCCTTTTTCAACCGGAGCAAGTCGGCTCCACGCCCCTGATCGACTTTTGTCCATGGCGTCATGTCTGTCGGAGGCCGGGACTGTCAATCCGTGTTGCCGGTGGTTCGGGCATTTGTTGTGTGGTGGGTTTCGGGGAGCATTGGCAGGATCAGCAGTCCCAGTACGAACAGTCCGCCCAGCAGCGTGACGGCCGACTGCAGTGGCAGCCGCAGTTTCAGTTCGGCGGAGCCCCAGATCAGCATGGGTGCGGCAAGAATGCGACCGGTGTTGAAGCAGAAACCGGCGCCTGTGGCTCGCAGATGTGGCGGAAACAGCTCGGGAAAATAAATGGCGTAGCCGGCATGAATGCCCTGAGCAAAAAAGCCGAACAGAGGCAGCAGGCACAGCATCAGCGGATAGCTGTTGTATCGGAACGGCAGCCAGCAGATGACGGGAGTCAGGATTGCGGCCATCAGGTGCATCAGAGCAAAGGTTCCTCGTCGGCCCAGTTTTTCCGAGAGTGTTCCGAAGCACAGCATACCGATTCCGGCGCCGGCAGTCTGTACGAAGCCGAAGGCGATGCGGGATTTGGCGGCCGCTGCGGGGTCTTTCAGTGCTTTCAACAGTTCGAAGGTGAGGTCCTGTCCGGCAATGACAACGCCCCAGAATGTCGCCAGTCCGACCATCGCCAGCAGAGCACCGCCGATCGCTCGACCACGATACCGGCTGTCCTGCAGCAGAGCGCGAAAGCTGCCGGCCTGTTCGGGATGTTCCAGTTTTGCGCGGCGCCAGCTTTCCGGTTCCTGCAGCCCGGCCCGGACCCAGATGCAGAGGATGGCCGGGAGTATTCCCAGCAGGTAGGCGGTGCGCCAATCCGCGCCGACGGCCAGCCCGGCTGCCGCCGCCAGCCACAGTCCGGCGACGCTGGTGGCATGAAAGATGCCTCCGGCCTGTGCACGAGCGCGGGCCGGGAACACGTCCGACACCAGAGCAGCTCCGACTGCCCATTCGCCACCCACCCCCATCGCCACCAGGAATCGCAGGGCTCCGACCTGTTCGATGCTGGAGGCGAATGCGGTCAATCCGGAGAACAGCGAGTAGAACAGGATGGTCAGTGCCATCACGGGACGTCGGCCCCAGCGATCGGCCAGCGAACTGAACAGCCAGCCTCCCAGTGTGCCACCCAGCAGAAAAACTCCCAGCAACCGTTCGCCCCACAGGCGGATCAGGGGATCGTCTGCCGTGACCTGCAGCAGTTGGGGCAGCATGTCGCTGCGAGTGATGTTGTACAACTGGCCCTCAAAGGCATCGAAGACCCAGCCGAGCGAGGCGATGATCAGCACAGTCCACTGATACCGGTTGACTCCGTGATACCATCGTTCCGTGCTGGAGTTCATGAGCAGGACTTCCGTGCTGATGGTCCGGGACTAGTGTGGCGTGGCGAGGGTGTATGACTGTTGGGGTGTCAGTGCGGCCTGTTCTGCGGCAAGGCACAACCGGACGGCTTTCAGTCCGTCACGGCCGTCAGCGTGCAGGGGCTGTTCGCCGCGGACAGCAGCGCACATGCGGGCAATCTGCTGCTGCAGTTCAAAGACTTCGCCGGCCGGACCTCCGCAGTCGACCTGCCACGATTCGCCGGTCGCGGCTGACCCCTGTTTGAGGAAGAACCGGGGAGTGGTGGTGCGATCCATGACTCCGCTCCACGACGCCCACAGTGATCCTTCGGTGCCCGTGATTTTGACAGTCTGATGGTGTTCGAATGCCGCGAGCGTCTGGCTGATGACGGCCCACGCACCACCTGGGAAATCAAGGATCGCGGTGAAGTTGTCTGTCAGCAGTGGTCGGCCGGGATCGCGGGAACTGGAGCGAGCCTGAACGGCAGTGGGTTCACCGAGCTGGCTGAAGTACCAGCAGGCCAGATCGAAGAAGTGGATGGGTTCT